>JAAXHX010000337.1 GCA_012270635.1 Dehalococcoidia bacterium
AACCGCAGCGTCGACGACACCGACCTCGTGGTCTGGTACACCTTCGGACACCATCACGTGCCCCGCCCCGAGGACTGGCCCGTCATGCCCGTGATGTACACCGGGTTCAGCCTCAAACCGGTCAGCTTCTTCGACCGCAACCCGGCCCTCGACGTGCCGCCCTCCCAGCACCGGAACGGGCACCAGGGTTCGTGCCATTCGTGAGTGGTAGATAACCCCCAACACTCTGACAATCCAAGCTCAAAGAATGGCATTAACCCATTATGATTAAAAGACTCATACTGGCAGTAACAGTATTGTTGTTGATAGTGGCATGTGAAGGAATTACAACGGAGAGTTCGCAAAACGAAAGTGTGCCGTGGGGCTTACCAAAGGAAATACGAATACCCATCAAGAGTAAAGAAGATGCTCTTAATCATCACATCAGGCGCTTTAACGAGAATATATTGCCGCATGTCTTGAATGCAAACTTGATTGCTGACCGGTTAGAGAGTCTGCATCCCTTAGAGTCTTACGAGGACATGTATGAATTCTGTAGAAGTTGGCGAACGTGGCAAGAGAAACTGCGGCTTTCACTATCCGCATCCAAAACAACTTTTGTTACAAGTGCAAGTAATAGTAATAACGAACCACTAGATGCTACAGACATATATGGTGTTAACACAATTGAATGGCAAGCAGGTATTGAGGCTAAGCTTGCTAACCTGCAACAGGCAAGTGAGGATATGTTGCTCTATATCCATGCTACTCAAAATGATATAGGGCCCAATTGCTTGTAACTGAGAAGCCGCCTAGGTAATGCGCCCACTCCCCAGACGATGCTTCGGGCAAAGATAAGACCAACCATACGGAGCAAGCGAACATGGCAAGGTCTCGATACTCTCAACCTAGGGAATCTAGCCCGCGTTAGGATAGCTGCTGAATAACTTCAAAAACCCGTCTGCCCTAGATATAGTGACGATGCTCTCTAATGAAGGTTGAAGTTGACAAAATCACATCGGTGTTTTTTGCTCCCCGAAAGTTCGCGGCGATGAGTGCTGGAAGCCCGGCCCTCGACGTGCCGCCCTCCCAGCACCGGAACGGGTACCACTGCAACGGCCATCACGGCTCGTGAGGCGTATGGGCAGCGACGGCACACCCAAAGTCGACCCTGAGCAGCTTGAGGCGACCCTCCCCGACCTGACCGGCACGCTCGACCTCAGCGGGCTGGATGGGTCGGTCGTCGTCTACCGAGACAGGTGGGGCATACCTCACGTCCGCGCCTCCTCCCGACACGACGCTTTCTTTGCCCAGGGGTTCGTCACGGCCCAGGACCGGCTGTGGCACATGGACTGGGACCGGCGTCGGGCCTTGGGCAGGTGGGCCGAAGTCGCGGGGCCTGGGGGCGTGGAGCAGGACAGGCTGATGCGGAGGTTCCGGCTGGGGGCCAGCGCAAGGGCCGACTTCGACGCCGTAGCCCCCGAGACCCGCTCCATGCTGACCCGCTACGCGCAGGGCGTCAACGCGTTCATAGACAGCGCCACCGAGCTGCCCATCGAGTACCGCATTATCGGCTCGGGGCCCGAGCCCTGGGAGCCGTGGCACTCCATGGCGGTGTTCAAGGTGCGTCACATTCTCATGGGTTCCTTCGAACGGAAGCTGTGGAACGCCCGCATGGTCCACCGCCTAGGCTATCGAAAGGCCGAGGAGGCGATGCCCGAGTCCCGCCCCGACGAATTACTCATCGTTCCGCCGGGGGCGGGGTATTCGGGCCCGACATCCAAGTCCGCGCCGGACTTCCTGGAGACGTCGGCGTGGCGGGGGCTTCCAGCGTGGGACGAAGGGGGGAGCAACAACTGGGCAGTCCACGGGAGCCGGACGGCCTCCGGCGCGCCTCTGCTGGCTGGGGACCCGCATCGGGGCCTGGAGGCGCCCAGCGTCTACTACCAAAACCACCTCGCCTGTGACGAGTTCGACGTGATCGGCCTCTCGTTCCCCGGAGTGCCCGGATTTCCTCACTTCGGTCACAACGCCCGCGTCGCCTGGTGCGTCACTCACGCCATGGCCGACTACCAGGACCTCTACATCGAGCGTTTCAAGGACGGAGATGGGCTCCTGTACGAATTCAAGGGTGAATGGGAGGCCGCCGAAGTATCGAAAGAAGTGATCGAAGTGGCGGGGCAGCCTTCTGAAACCGTGGAAGTCGTCACCACGCGTCACGGGCCGATAGTCGCTGGGGACCCGGCTGAAGGGACGGCCTTGGCCTTCAAGTATACGGCCACCGCCGGGCCCATCAAGGTCTTCGATTCCATATACCGTATGCTCACGGCTGGCGCCGTGGACGAGATGGACGAGTCCATGCGGGACTGGGTCGACCCCGCCAACAACTTCGTCTGCGTGGACGTGCAAGGCGACATAAAGTATCTGACCAGGGGTCGACTCCCCGTCAGGCCCAAGGCCAACGCCTGGGTCCCGGCGCCCGGCTGGAGCGGCGACTACGAATGGGAGGGCTACGTCCCCTTCGAGGAGATGCCCCGCTCCCGGAACCCGGAGACCGGTTTCATCGTCACCGCCAACAACCGCATCGTCGACGAGGACTATCCCCACTACATCGGCCTAGACTACGACGGTGAGCACCGGGCGCGTTGCATCTACCAGGCCCTTGAAAGCCTGGGCCGGGCCAGAGTGGAAGATATGGCCGCGGTCCACGCTTTGCGCACGTCCATACCCGCCCGAGAGCTGTGCGAGCTTCTGAAGGGGGTCGAGGTGCGAAGCGCCTCGGCGTCCGAGGCCAAGCGCCTGCTCCTTTCGTGGGACTACGGCATGGACAGAGATCGTATGGAGCCGACCATCTTCAGCGCCTTCCACGACGCCCTGGCCGAAGCCCACGTGGCCTCCGTCCTCGGGCCCCTGGCCCGGGAGATGGCCGGAGAGACGGGACGGGGAGCGCCGTCCTGGTACGGGCGCATCAAATCGGGCCTGCACGAGAAACTCAAAGCTGGATCGTCGCCCGAAGAAATCCGTGAGGCCCGCTCCCTTCTCGCCGAGGCCCTGGAGTCGGCGGTGGAGAAGCTGGCCGCGTGGCTCGGGGAGGAGATGGGTGGGTGGACGTGGGGCCGGGTTCACAGGACGAACCCTCAGCACGCGCTGTCGGGGGCTTTCCCCGACCTGGCAGACGTGCTAAATCCACCGTCGGTGGCGGCGCACGGGGACGGGTTCACGCCCCTGGCGGGGTCTTACTCGGCGTCGGCGCCCTACCTGATTACGTCCGCGTCGATGGCGCGGTACGTGTTCGACGCCTCAAACTGGGATAACTCTCGATGGGTCGTGCCCCTGGGGGCTTCGGGGTATCCGGGGAGCCCTCACTACTCCGACCAAGCCGATACATGGGCCGACGTGGCCCTCATACCCATGCTATACGACTGGGCTGCAATTCCTGGGGAAGCCGAGACCGAACAACTACTTCGCCCACATAGATGATCAAGAGTGGGTGCAATCTCCCAAGGTCGGGAAACATGGCAACCTGACCGATAGGATGAACTACGTGGTCAAGCTGTTAAGGAAACGCGGCTTGCCGAGCAATCCGGAACTGCTGCGGAGAATGTCAGGACCATCTCTCCGCAGGAATTGAATGTATAGCTGCTTGGTCGACGCCTCAAACTCTAGGTCCGAGGTTTCGATATCGCCCCTTTTTAGTTAGAGGCGGCCCCGATCAGCTGAGCATCCCCCGAATCTCTTCCGCCTGTTTGTCATTCAGAATTCTGATGACCTTGCTGGACGGGTCTTCCGACGCGACGCCGCGAACAGCCTTCCGTCCATTCTTCAGGGTCACTAGCTCCGGGTCCTTGATGTCCACCATCTTCCGCAGCTTCACCGAATAGGCCTTCAGCTCTACCATTCCGTCTCCGTCTCCTTGCTATTAGTTTTCCTGTGCTTGTGTCTTAACAGACCCCCGGCGGTCTCGGTGGGGGCACCTCATTCTACAATTCATAAGTCTACGTCGTCAACTCTTTGTGCTCGTTCGGTAGGGCGAGTAGGCCAATCACATCTTAGTCTCCCTCCCCCGGCCTTTGAGAGGGTGTGCGGGCTACCGGCCACCGACGGTTGCCGCGACCGGCAAGTGGTCCGACGCCCGGCTTTCCACGGATGAATAATCCGTCGACTGCAGGTCGGGACTGGTCCACACGTAGTCGATGCGCTGGCTGGGGCCATCGGACGGGGATGTGTACCCGTTTCCCGGGACTCCGGCGTCGACGAAGGAGTCCAGGAGCCCGGCTTCCCTGAGCATCTCGATCTCCGGGTCTCCGGGCCTTCCGTTGAAGTCTCCCAGGAGCACGGTCCGGGATTCTCCGTCCCACCTTTCTATAATGGCCTTCGATTGAGGTATGCGGTGTTCGCCCTCGTCCCGGCCCGAGTGGAAGTGGGTTGCGATGACTCGCAGAGGCTTATCTTCGCCGACATCTATCTCCACCCACAGGAACGCCCTTTCGAGAGCCAGATCGTCGTTGTTTGGCATCTCGTGGTTTTCCCACCGGACGATGGGATAGCGGCTGAACACGGCATTGCCCCAAATCGAGTCGGCGGCGGGGCCCCAGGCGTAGCCCATGTCCAGCCGCTGGGACAGCCAGGCCAGCATATCCACCGAGCCGTCCACCACCCAGCCCCGAGACACCTCCTGGAAGGCAATGACGTCAGGCTTTTCGGACTCGATTACCCGGGCGATCTCCTCTAGTTCGAACCCCCCTTCCGTGCCGAAACCCTGGTGGATGTTGTAGGCCATCACCCTTACGGGCAGCCCGTCTCCCGCTTCGGACTCCGGCTCGGTCCAGGAGATGGTGAAGATGATGGGCGCCAGCATCATCAGGGCCGCCAGCCGAATTGCCCATGGGGTCACGATAGACGGGCGTTCCACGGGCTTCGCCACCATCGATGGGACGGCGAGAACTGAGGCCAGGGCCACGGCCCCGATTATTATCGCCCTCTGGGGAACGCCCACGTTGATGTCGTAGGCGGCGTAGTAGAGAAATACGCCTGCCAGGAAGAGCAGCATTCCCGCGCCCGCAAAGACAGTGGAGGTGGTGAATCTCCGTCCCCGGGCGTTGGGGGCTTGCTGGCGCACGGTGGACGCCATCAGGAACACCAGCGCCGGATGGCCCACGAACATGATGGCCGCGGCCAGGGGCCCGGTCTGTTCCTGGAGCATCGCGATTACCAGGATGACGAGAGCGATCGGAAGGAATGCCCGAGCCGGGGAAGATTGCAATCCCATGGCCAGGGGCACGAGGGCGATAGCTAGCAGGTTGGATGCCGAGACCCCGGCCAGGGCCCCGGGCTGCTCCCACCCTGTCAGCCCCGCCTGCTGCCCGACGTTCTGGAAGTAGAGCATTTCCAGGAACAGGAACGGGCCGAGGGCCAGCAGGGGGAGCGAGCCCAGGGGGCCGGGGGGTCGGGGTTCTGGCCCCTGGTTTTGGGCCGAGGCGATCCTCGCCGAGCCGGCCAGCCCCACCGCCATCAGCGCCGCAATGGCATCCGCGCCCGCATTTGCCTGCCATGCCAGATCGACGGTGCCGAATCCGCCTTTAATTGCCGTATCCAGCGCCATGCCGACCAGCAGCCCCAGCAGCCACGCGCCTCCGCCTGCCCGCACGCCGCCCGAGGCCAGGGACGCGCTGGCGGGGATGGCCCATAGGAACATGATGACGCCTACGATGGACAGGGCGAAGTCGGCGACGGGCACGTCCACGAACTGGATGCCGACGCGCGTCGCCGAAAGTCCCGCGGCTGTCAGCTGCATCAGTCCCCTCATTCCCGTGCCCCTGGCCACGAGGGGGGCCAGGAAGACGGTCAAGAAACAGAGCAGGGCAACGCCGCCGACCTTTACGGTGGAGACCTCCTGGGCATCTCGCAGGTAGAAGACCATGCCGGTCATGAACTGCCTCAGCATCTCGATGCCGAGGGCGAACAGCAGGATGACCGTGACGAAATGCCAGAGGCCGGCGCGGGTGCCGACGCTCTTGTTGTTGCCGGGGGCCAGGATCGACTTAAGCGTGGGCATCTTAGTGTCTCTCCATCAACTCATCGAGCCGCTCGTCGCTGATGCCAAAGAAGTGCCCGACCTCGTGGATGACCGTCTGCCGCACCTGCTCTTCGACCTCATCGTCGGTCTCGCATATCGCCTCTATGGGCCTCTGGAAGATGAAGATACGGTCGGGCTGACCGCCGGTATGGAACACGCTGCGCTCGGTCAGGGGTATTCCCTCGTAGAGTCCCAGCAGATCCAGGGGGTGATCGAGGCCGACGGAGTCGAGCTGCTCGTCAGAGGGGAAATCTTCGATGACCCGCGCCACGTTGCCATCGCCAAGGATCTCGGCGAACTCGGAGGGGAGGTCTGCCAGGGCCTTGTCGACCAGCTCGTCGAACCGGCTTCGCTCTATGATGTCGCCTCCTGGGGGTCGGGCCCCGGGGCCATTATAAGCGGTTGGGCGGTGGAAAGGCCCTGTCATGGGTCGGGTTGTTGAGGGTGAGGGTTGTAAGGATTACACTATACGCCCTGCCGTCAGCCAGGTTGAGATAAGCAGGAGCGAATATGGCCGGTCCAGAAAAATTCTCGTGCGGCAAGTGCGGGCACTCCCAGTTTGAGGTCGATGAGATCCGGGCCACGGGTAAGATCTCCCGGTTTTTGAACATCCAGAACAAGAAGTTCACGGCCATAATATGCGCCGGATGCAGCCACACCGAGCTCTACCGGGGCGACACTTCCGGGTTGGCCAACGTGCTGGACTTCTTTGCCGGCTAGCCCCGACCCTACGAGACACCCATGCCCAAAGCCCACGAAATGATCGCCGAGGTGCTCCAGGAAGCGGGCGTCGAATACGTATTCGGCATACCCGGAGGCGGCACGGGCGCCATCTACGATTCCCTGTACGACAGGCCGGCGGTGAAGACCATTCTCGCCCGGCACGAGCAGGGCGCGGCAATCATGGCCGATGCCTACGGCCGAGCCACGGGCCGTCCCGCCGTGGTCATGGGCCAGGGCCTGTTCATCGGGTCCAATGCGTCCTTCGGCATCATGGAGGCCCAGCTGAGCAGCTCACCCATGGTGGTGCTCACTGACACCTCGGACGGCGACATGGCCCAACACCCGGCCAACCAGTCGGGGTCCGGGGAGTACGGCAGCGTGGACCTGCTGACCATCTTCCGGTCGATGTCCAAATACACCACATTGGCCACGTCCCCCAAGGAGGC
>JAAXHX010000338.1 GCA_012270635.1 Dehalococcoidia bacterium
TGGCGCTGTCGTCGCCTTGCCAAAGATCCTCTATGTCCGCCTGGAGCATTCTTGTTTCAGTAGGGTCGTCCTGGTACGTCGGGAACTGGAGAAGCATCGTATCGACGCCTTCGGGGTTGTTTACGATGACGCGCTCCAGGCTGGGCTCTCGCACGATGAGCTTATCGACGAACTCCTGCATCAGGTCCGGGTGGAGTTGCAAATCGGAGGAGGCTTCACTGAATAGGGCAGCCAGCTCCGGGTCGTAGTTGTCTCCCAGCTCTCCGCTGTCGTTGATCCAGTCCTGGGCGGAGAGCTCAAAGGACCCATGGATTGGACCTGCAGCCGCTGGCGGCCGGGCAGTTTCGTCCTCGAATGCATTCGTAAGGTCCCGGAGATTAAGGAGCGTCCGGCTCTCTGTGATTTCTGCTTTGATCAGCAGGCTGGCAAGCTCCGTCGAGCCGCCAACCGAGGCCTCCAGGGTGTTCATATCCTGCAGCACACTCCCGCCTCGGGGCAGGATGTCCTGGATACTAAACTCCGACTCTAACCCGGTCGAGGCGTATCCAAGGGCAACTGTTACCACCAAAACTGCGACGAGGCTGGGCACCGGCCTGCGTGTGACCCATCTGCCCAACAGCTGGGCCGCATGCGGGATCCCGGGCAAGGCGTTGGAGATGGGCCGAGGGGGAGACAGGACGCCACGGGCCTCCCGTCTACGGTCGATAATCATCCGAGCGGCCGGCAAAAGGGTTAGCATGACGATCAGACTCATGCCTACGCCCAGCCCCGCGACGATGCCGAAGTCTCCAACTACGCCGATGGGCGAGAACAGGGTGGCCAAGAGGCTAACGATGGTCGTGACGGCCGCAAGGGTCAGGGGGACTGTCACGGTTCGCAGTCCGTTCCTGACCGCCCCAACCACCGGCTGCCCCCCGACACGCTGCTCCCTGTAGTGGGAGACCGTCTGTATGGCATAGTCCACCGTGAGGCTGATGAGGATGACGGGCACCATAGCAGTAAGTGAACTGGGGGGGCCTATTAGTCCCAAGGCATTGGGTCCTAGCCAGCCCTCCGCCCCGATAATCCATACCAGCGAGATGACGAGTCCCCCCAGCGTGAGCAGCATATCTGACAGAGTGCGGGTGAATAGCAGGAG
>JAAXHX010000339.1 GCA_012270635.1 Dehalococcoidia bacterium
CGCCCCGAACCCCAGCCCCGCCTCGACAAACTCCCGCAGGTATCGAATCCCGGGCATGATTGTTGCTCGGGGGAAGAGACCGACGCGGGAGGCCAACGACCGGAAGAAGCTCCATCGCTTCAGGGAGTTGCATGGCGAGGCGTCGTGGAAGGAGGTGATCCCCTTGGACAGAAAGACCTCGGCGGCCTCGCGGGCGGCGGACTCCATCTCCTCGCCCCGGGGCTGGGGCCCGAGCCGCTCGTCCAGCCAGTCGTCCAGGTCGATGAACAGCCCCGTGGGTTCGCCCGTACCGGTGTCCCGGTCTATGAACCCGGCTATAGGTTCCGGCGTCCCGATGCTGATTCCGGCAAGGGCCATGCCCCGGCTGTTCAGCGCCGTCCCGTGCCCCGACCTGTGCCTCAGCTTGACCGGATGGTCGGGGACCATTGGGTCCAGGTCCCAGCGGGTCGGGTGTCGCTTCTCTCGCAGCCGGAAGTCGTCATAGCCCGTCCCCCGCACCCATCCCCCCTTCGGCGTCTTCAGTGCCTTCGCTCTCAGGGCTTCCGCTATCTCTTCGATGGAGCCGACGGCCTGAGGTGAGCAGTCGACCGCGGACAGGGAGGAGGCGTAGGCAAGGAAGTGTACGTGGGCATCGATGAACCCCGGCAGTACGGTACGGCCACCACAATTGATCTCCTGGCGCCCCCCTGCATCCAATGCCCGCCGGACATCTCCGTTGTCCAGGGACGCGACAACTCCGTCCTCACACACCACCCCCTTCCCCCGGGGCCTGCGCGGGTCCAGGGTTAGAACGTTGGCGTTATGCAGAACAAGCCTTGGGATGTCACCCACGAGACAAAGCCTTCATTGAGATGGTATGGATGCATGATAGCACCCGCACGGAGGCTTTTGACTTGCCCATTCATGGGTCGTAGCATCGTCGTTGCGCCCTAAAGCCCGGGGCTTTGATAGTGCGATGAAAGAACCCGAACTTCCAGCGCCCCCAACCGGGGGAACTGCACTGGCCTTCGCCTCGGTGGGGAAGCCGAACAGGACTCGCGTCATCTTCATACTGCTCGGGACCATGCTCAGCCTCTTCCTCGCCGCCCTGGACATGACCATCGTGGCCACCGCCCTGCCCCGTATCGTCACCGACCTCGGGGGCATCAGCCAGATATCGTGGGTTGTGGTCGCCTACCTCGTGATGTCCACATCCCTCGTTCCGGTCGTCGGCCGGATGTCGGACATCTATGGACGAAAGCTGCTGTTCGTAATCGGCATCGGCGTATTCCTGTTGGGGTCAGCGCTGGCGGGCGTCTCCCAGAACATGACGCAACTCATCGTGTTCCGGGGAGTTCAGGGCGCAGGGGCCGCCGTCCTGATGTCCAACACGTTCACGGTCATCGGCGACATCTTCCCGCCCGCCGAACGAGGCAAGTGGCAGGGGTTGATAGGGGCGGTCTTCGGGATAGCCAGCATCGTCGGGCCCCTGGCCGGCGGCTACCTCACCGACACTTTGAGCTGGCGATGGATTTTCTACATCAATCTGCCCGTGGGCGGCGTGGCCCTGGTTGCTCTCGTTGCCGCTATGCCCTCGATGTCCGGGACCGGGCTGGGCCGCAGAGTGGACTACCTGGGCGCCATCGCGCTCATCGGTGGACTCATTCCCCTGATGCTGGGCGTATCGCTGGCCGGCCAACGATACCCGTGGACCTCTCCCCAGATCGTCGGCTTGCTCGTCTTTGGCGCCGTCGTCCTCCTGCTGTTCCTCTACGTCGAGACCCGCACCCCCGAACCCATCCTCCCCCTGTCCCTTTTCCGAAACCGGATATTCACCGTGGTCGCCGCGTCCACCTTTTTCAGCGGCATGGCCATGTTCGGCGTCATCATGTTCGTCCCCCTCTTCGGCCAGGGCGTGCTCGGCGACACCGCAACCAACTCGGGCCTTGTCCTCACCCCCATGATGCTCGGGGCCGTGGTCAGCAGCACCCTGGCGGGGCAGGTCCTCTCCCGGTGGAGCCATTACAGGTATCTCGCCCTCGCGGGGATGGGGATTATGTCGGCGGGGATGATACTGATGGCCGCCATGGACAGCGCTGCGTCCAATGCGGTGATGGCGAGGAACATGGTGATCGTGGGCGTCGGATTGGGGATCACCTTTCCCCTGTTCACCATTGTGGTCCAGAACGCCTTCCCCTACGGGCTCATGGGTCTCGTGACCGCCTCTGTCCAGTTCTTCAGGAGCATAGGCGGGTCCCTGGGCGTGGCCGTATTGGGCTCTCTTCTCGCCTCCCGGCTCTCGAGCCACCTCGCCGCCAATTTCTCCCCCGAAACCCGGGAGGCGATGGGTGCGGAGCTCGCCGAAGAGATCAGGGACCCCAACGCCCTCGTCAGCCCCGAGGCTAGGGCCATGCTGGAGGAGAGTCTGGAGGGATTGGGCGAGAGCGCCGCATTGGAATCGGTGGTGGAAGCCATGAGGGAAAGCCTCGCAGCGTCGATTCAGGAGGTCTTCATGGTGGCGTCCGCCTTCGCCCTTCTCGGGGCCGTGGTCCTGGTGGGGCTGAAGGAGATACCCCTGCGTAAGAGGCATCAACTCTCCAGGGAGGCGGAGTCCCCGGCGGGGACCGGGTAGCCGGGCCCCGTGCTACAATGGGCCTGCCATTCAACACCAGACACGGGGTCAGGGGGCTTCCCATGTTCGTAATGATTCGCCGGGCGTTAGTCAAGGCCGAGGCCGTTCCCGCCATCGAGAAGGGCTACCAGTCCAACGTCGCCGGGCCCGTGCTGGACAGCCCCGGGAGCCGGTTCTGCGCCGTCCTCCTCAACGCCGACAACCCCCTGGAAGTCCGGCAGATGACCGGCTGGGACTCCAGAGAGGCCTGCGACCGCTACCTCAAAGAGGTCTACCCTGCGGTCTGGGAGGAGTGGAATTGGGTCTTCGACGAGCCCCCCGCTCCATCCTTCTGGCAGATCAACTGGCCCGGTAAGCTCATGTTCAACCCCCTGCAGGCCGCCGGCCCGAACGTCTACGTCCGCACCAGCCGCTTCAAGCTCAAGCCCGAGGGCGTCGCCCACGTGCGGAACAACTTCGACGAGGAAGTTATCGACCCCGTGGTGAGGCAGCCGGGGAACCGCTTCATCTTCGTGCTTCACTCTGCGGAGGAGGAGAGGGTCGGGTCCCAGGTGACGGGCTGGGACTCCAAGGAGGATTGCGACAACTATCTCAACAACGTCTTCCCGGAGGTGTTCGGGAAGGTCAAGCACGTCTTCGAAGAGCCCCCCATCGCCACCTTCTGGAACATCAAGTGGCCTGTGATCGCCAATTTCTAGCCTTAAGACTGGACGGAAAGCCATGTACGTACGCACCAGCAGGTATCGCCTCACCCCCGAGGGTCTCGCCGACCTGAAGACCGGCATCCGGGACCAGATGATGGGCCCCATTGCCGCCAGCCCCGGCAACCGGCTCTTCGCCGTCATGACCTCCCCCGACGACGAACAGAACGGCTTGTTCGTCAGCGCCTGGGACTCCAGGGAGGACTGCGACCGCTTCGAAAGCGAGGTTCGCCCGGCTCTCTATGACCGTTGGAAGGGCGGCTTCGACGGCCCCTTCGAGGTGAACTACTGGGAGACCAAGTGGCCCGGGACCCTCCAGATCAACGAGACCTCCCTGGCGCGAACCTCCAACATGTACGTCAGGACCAGCCGCTTCAAACTCCACGAAGGCGCCGTCGAAACGGTGGCCGGGCACTACAGGGAAGAGGTGATGGCCCCCCTGGTCGCCGCCCCCGGCAACCGGTTCGTGTGCGTCCTCCTCTCCACGGAGGAGGAGAGGGTCGGGTCCCAGGTCACGGGCTGGGACTCTAAGGAGGACTGGGAGCGCTTCGAGCGCGAGGTGTATCCCAACAACATCAAGAACTTCTGGCATCTCTTCGAGGTCAAGCCCACCGCCACCTTCTGGAACCTGACCTTCCCCGGCCGAGTCCGCTACTAGGACCGAGTCCCTCGTCGACCGCCCGTGAGCTGGCAGGACCACTATAACCGTAACCTGGTCTCGTCGGAGGACGCCGTCCGGATGGTCGACTCCGGCGCCCGGGTCTACATACCCATCTATCCCCATCCCGGTCCCCTAATCCACGCCCTCGCCGCGCGCCGCGATGAGCTGAGGGACGTCAGCATAATCTGCGATGCGCCCATCGAGGACCCCGGCTGGTTCGACCCCGACTGGGCCGGCTCCTTCTCCGTCACCATCGAGCAGATCCTCGGAGAGATGGGCCGCTCCGCCCTCGACCGCCGCATCGTCGACTACATCCCCATGATCTTCTCCACCCAGTTCAAGCGCTATTCCACCGACTTCGGGGACGTCCCACCCATCGACGTGTTCATGGTCGTCACCTCTCCACCCGATGCCAACGGCTACTGCAGCTTCGGCGGACACCTCTGGAACAAGCGCGGCTTCGTGAGACGCTCGAAGAAGGTCATAGCCCAGGTGGACGGCTCCCAGATAAGGACCTACGGCCACAACTACGTCCACGTCTCGGAGATAGACAGGTTCGTCGAGCACACGCCGGCCCAGCTTTCGGAGGTCGAGGTGGCGGAGTTGCTGGCCTCGGTGAAGGATGAGGGCGTGAGGTCGGAGCTGGACAAGATCGTCCCCGTCATGGACCCTCGGGATCGCTCGGAACACCTGCCCTTCCTCGTGGAGAGGGAGGTGAAGCAAATTCGACGGTTCGCCGCCTACCAGTGCTGGATCGAGCCCGACGAGTATGCTAAGACCATCGCCGGATACGTGTCGGAGCTGGTTGGGGACGGCAGCGTTCTGCAGATAGGGACCGGCACCCCGACCCGCTTCCTGGCCACCGTCGGCGCCTTCGACGACAAGAAGGACCTCGGTTGGCACTCGGAGATGGGCATCCCGGGCGTCATCAGCCTCATAGAGCGGGGCGTTATCACCGGGGCCCGCAAGACGCTGCACAAGGACAAGGCCATATTCGGGGCGCTGCTCGGGGCCACCTACAGGGAGCTCGACTACGCCCACGAAAACCCGCTGATCGAACAGTTGGACGTCGACTACGTGGCCAAGGCGACCACTGCCGCCCTCAACGACAACATGGTCTCCATCAACAACGCCCTCTCCGTGGACCTGACCGGCCAGATCAACGCCGAGACCGTCTTCGGGGGACGGCTGATGAGCGGCACGGGAGGCCAGCTGGACTTTCAGATGGGGGCCGTCATGTCCAAGGGGGGACGCGGGATCACCCTTCTCAGGTCTACGGCCCTGGGCGGCATAGCCTCGAGAATCGTGGCCCAGCACGAGGAAGGAACCATCATCAGCGTCCCCCGCACCTTCGTCGACACCATAATTACCGAGTACGGCGTCGCCCAGTTGCTTGGCAAGTCCAACAGGGAGCGCGCCCGGGAGCTAATCTCCATCGCCCACCCCGACTTCCGGGCAGACCTAATCAAAGCCGCCGAAAAGCTCTTCTACCCCTAACCCCCCACTCCCTATCCGTCATCCCCACCCCCCGATGGATAAAGGAGAGGCCACACGTTGTCATGTCATTCTTTCATGACAGCACGGAGTGTCGCGGCGAAACGTCGGAGTTCGCTAGCCATCTGATTGGCTTCCTGTTGATACGTTTCGTACAAATCGGCGGCACTGTTAGCTCTTACTTTTGAGAGCTCGGCATACTCTATAGCTTTGGTAAAATATTCCTCAGCTTCAGGTGTCATGTCACTGGGCAGATCGGCAAGCAACATATTTAGCCCGAGTATTTCAGCTTCAATTGTCGCAACCCATGCGGCGTATGCCTGATGTTCCGCCTCCATCAGAGATTCGCTGCTATCCCATGTGTCAGCGGCAGCTTCGAACAGGTTGGCGGCCTCTGATAAAAGATTTTGAGTCTCTTTATCTTGATTCTGAGACTGTCCAACACTAATACCTACACCACAACTAATGAAGATTCCTATGACAATTACAATCACGTACAAAATATTTTTGCTCATTGCGCTTCCCAATCTGCCGAAGACCTGATCACCTATTTTGTGCCATATTATAGATGTCGCGCTATGCAACTACACAGTAAACAAAGGTCGTCCTGTATTACCAACTTCTATCCCCCTCCCTCCGTCATCCCACCCCCGAGCCGGAATCCATCCTCCCTCCCGTCATTCCCGACCCCGATCGGGAATCTACGGGGCTGGGCCGCTCGTGCTGAGCCTGTCTAAGGGAAGTATGAGCGGCCTTGGCCATTCCCATTTCGTTGACCGCGCCGACGGGGAAAATGTAAAATCGAAGTGGCCCCCGGGGCCCGGTGCACGATACCTTGGGAGTCCGTAACGCCGTCACGCCATAAGGAGAGCACATGCAGTCCAGTCTCATCGGGAAAATCCAGAAGGCCAAGGCCTACGCTGAGGAGCCCGACAGGGTGCAGTTCAACAACTTCAGCCTCAGCTTTCGCGGCGC
>JAAXHX010000340.1 GCA_012270635.1 Dehalococcoidia bacterium
CAGCAATCGTATCGAGTCGGGATCGGCTGAGTCAAGGCCCTGGATCGGGACAAGTGACTGATTATTCGGATACTTATGGACGGCATCGGAGGCTGGCGGACCGTATGGGAGGGCCATGGAAAGACTCCCGGCCTTGCCGCAAAAGGAGTTGCCCGGCCTGAAGCCGATTGCCCAGGCCGCAACGATCGGGCCAGTGCCCTGGCCGGCCGGAGACATGGGCGAGAACGACAAAGAGGCCCTCATGTTCCGCCAAGCCGTCACTCGAACCGATTGGGGCACCGTCGAAGGCCATGGCGGCTTCGATGTCGTCATGGAGAAGGTCGTCCCATGGGAGCAGGAAGACCCGGCCTCGAACGGCCGCGAAAGGATCGACGATTTCCGTCTCCGGGGGTCAAGGCCGTGGCGTCGTAGGATGAAACCGGCTACAACGTAAGAGTGTTCGCCACACGATTCCATGATTTCCGCAACCCCAACGCCTTTCTCTCAGAGGGCGGAGCCTCGCCGTTGTGGTCCTGGGCAAAGCCGAAACGCCGCACCGGACGCGGGACAACACGGATTTCCCGCCTCGGCTGCGGTAAAGCGAAGCGAGGCTGCGCCTCGCGTGTCCCCCCCTCGCCCGGCGTAACAGCGTGCCGCGCGAGAGGGCTGCTGGTGGTGAGAGCGACCCCCCCATTTTTGCCGCTGGTGCGGCACGGGGGAGGGTTACCCGTTTCACCTCACAGTTCACGGTCAACCCTACCCCCGGCGGGGTCGCTCTCACCCCAGTGATCCCTGGCGGGAAGGCCATCGAGCGCCTTTCCGCGCTCACGGTGGATGCGTGTCCCCCCGTGTAGCTTTGTAGGCCGATTGTTGCTCCATGTGTTGTTGTGTATCTTTATGTTGCGCCGTGTACCGCTTCCTGTCCGCGTCTGTCCCGAAACCCGGCAACGGCTCCAGCACCTCCGAACCGAGCGGCGCCTCAACCTCGGCTACTGGCTGCGCGCCCTCATCGACGAGGCCCTCGAAGAACAGAAGACCACAGATGGCCAGAGGCCGAGAGTGGAAGCCTGGAGCATGCCCACAAGCCGATATCTCCGATCGGGAGCACGGGCCGCTTGCCATCCCGCTCGACGGTCCCGGAGAAAGAGTCTCGGGGGTCGAACGAACGCAAGACTCGGTCCGCCAACGTCCCGAACGGTCCAGTGGATTCCGGTTCAAATAGAGGGATACAATGGGGGAAGTGAAGCGGTCTGATACACAGTAAGTCTTTTATAATTAGCCTGTTACAAGATATACAACATAGACG
>JAAXHX010000341.1 GCA_012270635.1 Dehalococcoidia bacterium
TGGCGCATCGGGCAGACCCGCCCGGTGAAAGTGGTGTTCATGTCCTACAAGAACACGCTACAGTCCGACGCCCTGAAGCTGGTGGCCAAGAAGCTCCAGAGCTCGCTGGCCGTCGAGGGCGAACTGCCGGAGGACGGGCTCGCCGCCTATGGGGATGACGGCGACGATCTGATGATGGCCCTAGCCCGCAAGATCGTCAGCGGAGAGGAGGACGAGGCCGAGACGGTGGAGACGGTCTTCGCCCAGGCGCGGTACGCCGAGAGCGAGGCCGAGGAACTGCTGGTGGACGACGGCTGGAAGCCGTTGGAGATTGAGCCGGAGACCATCGAGGTCAACGGCAATGGGAACGGACACCACGCCAACGGAAACGGTCAAGACGACCTGTTCGGCATCGGGCCGACGGTCGAGCTGGTTCCGGTCAACGGGCACACGCCCACCAACGGCAATGGCAACGGTCACCACGCCGAGGTCGAGGAGCCGCAGCAGACGCTGTTCTCCTGGGCCGAGTTCATGGCAGAGGAACCGGTGAAGCCGAAGCGCCGCAGCCGTAAGGTTCAGCCCGCGAGCATGTCAATGTTCGAGTGGGCGCTGGAGCTTGAACGGGAGAGGGAGAAAGAGCCGGTCGGCGCTGGACGCTAGACCGCAAGATACAGGGGGACGCCGACTCGTCGGCGTCCCCCTGCCTGCCAATGTATGCGAGCCTTTTTTGTTGCCCAAAATTCCCCGTCTTCCCCGTTCAGCATGCGCTGTAGTTCTTGACAAGAGAACATTAGTTCTCTACCCTTGCTCGTTACCCGTTCCACCGGGAATCCAAACACTCAGGGGGCGCTCTTGAGGGTAGCCTGTGTGTTCGTCACCCACTTCCGGGCCAAGATCGAGATGAGGCGGCAGTCTCACCTCAAGGCCAGCCCCGTTGTGATCGTTGACCGCTCCTGTAGAAGGCCCATGGTGGTCGACGCCTTCCCTACGGCCTCCCACGTTACCACGGGGACGCCCTTGGAGGAAGCTCTGTCCCGGCTCACCGACGCCGTGGTCCTGGAGTCCGACGACCACCACTACCGTCAGACGTTCCGGCAGACGCTCACCTCACTACAGGGAGTAAGCGACCGGGTGGAGGAGGCCGAGCTGGGCACGGCGTACGTGCAGCTGGACGGACTCGAAGGATTGTACCGCGGCGAAGCCGGTCTGGTCTGCGCCTTGCTGAACGCCGTCCCCGAGTACCTGAACCCCCGCGTCGGGGTGGCCGACGCCAAGTTCCCTGCCTTCGTCGCGGCGCGGGCCAGCAGGACCCAGGGAGCGTCCAGGGTCACCGGCGATGTTCCCTCGTTCCTTGCTCCCCACTCCATCGGCCTCCTCCCCGTCCCGGCGCAGATGAAGAACGAACTGCGCAGCTTTGGACTCGCAACGATGGGCACAGTGGCATCAATGAGCGTGCACACGCTCACAGATAGATTTGGGCCTGAGGGTGGGCTGCTCTGGGCGCTGTGCAACGGCATCGACGACAGCCCCATCGTACCCCTGGCGTTGGAGGAGCCGTTGGTCGAGTGCATCTCCCTGCCGTTCAACTCCTCCTCTATGGGCATCCTCCTCGTCGCGGTGGACGCTCTTCTAAGGAGGGGATTCGCCAGGCCGGAGATCCGGGGACGCTACGCGGGAACGGCAGCCCTCCAGTGCACGGTTCCCAATTCCCAGCCCTGGGAGAAGGTCATCGCCTTCAAGGAGCCGGTCGGCGCATGGGAGAAAGCCTCATCAACCATCAGGAGCAGGCTGGAGGCGGACCCTCCCAGAGCGCCCATCGAGAACGTGACCCTCACCCTGTCCAACATCACCGGCGAATCGGGGACTCAGCTGGGACTGTTCCCCGATCTCAAGAAGAACCTGAATCGGCGGCTCGTCGATACCGAGAGACGGCTTCGGACTCGCATGAAAGGCAAGCCCTCCCTGTACCGGGTGACGACCGTCGCC
Organism: Dehalococcoidia bacterium; assembly: GCA_012270635.1. The sequence continues at coordinate 1,966 of JAAXHX010000341.1, forward strand.
CCCTGGCATCCCGCGCCGGAGCTGCGAGCCGTCCAGACGCCCATAGACCCCTCAGACGGCGGCGGCATCAGGCCTATATCGTCCCCAGTTTCAGTGGCAGTGAAGGAGGGGCCGGAGGGACAGCCTGCGAAAGTGCGTCTGAGTAAGAGGTGGCAAGGGGTCGCCTGCATCGAAGACCTCTGGGACTTCGATCTGTGGTGGATGCCGGAGCCCATGAGCCGCACCTACTACCAGGTAAGCAGGGAGAACGGCGGACAGGTGACCCTGTTCCAGGATCATAAGGACGGCCTCTGGTATAGGCAGAGCGCCTAGAATCGGGTGATCTCGCTTGCCTGCGCAATACGTCGAGCTTCACGCCAAGAGCTTCCACTCCTTCGGAGAGGGCGCGTCCCATGTTCACGA
>JAAXHX010000342.1 GCA_012270635.1 Dehalococcoidia bacterium
GGGTCGGCTGGCCCGGCAGACCAACATCGGCAAGGCGCTGGTCCCCCTCAACCCGGGCGTCCTTTCGGCCTTCGGTCTTCTCGTGGCCAACCTGGAGCACGAAAGGGCCCGCACCTACCGGGTCCGCGCCGTCGACGCCGTGCCCTCCGACCTTCAAAGAGTCTTCGACGACCTTGAGGCCGCCTGCCGCGTCCAGATGGACCGGGACGCCGCCCCCGGCCGTCCCGTCGACGCCGCCAGGTCCGTGGAGGTCCGCTACGTCGGCCAGTCCTACGAGTTGGAGGTTCCCATAGCCGCCGACGTGGTGGACGAAGCGGCCATGGCCCGGGTCATAGAGGACTTCCACACCTTCCACGAGAGGGTCTACGGCCACCGGGACTCCGACGAGCTGGTCGAACTGGTCACGTTTCGGGTGGTCCTCTCCCAGGCCCCGGGCCGGGCGCCGGGGGGCGCGGGTCTGCAGACCGCACGTGGGACCCCGTCCCCGCGCACCACCCGCAAGGCCTACTTCCCGGAGGCCGGGGGCTTGGTCGACACCCCCGTCTATGACCGCGACGCCCTTGGGGCGGGGGCCGTGCTGCCGGGTCCCGCCATCGTCCAGCAGCTGGACACCACCACCGTCATCTACCCCGAAAGCTCCGCCTCCATCGACGCCCACGGCAACCTGATCATCGAAGTCAGTTGACGCCTCGGATTTACCTATACTAATTCCAACTTACCGATCCGAGAATTACTACGTGCTATAATTTTTTGGAATCTACATGAGAATTGAGAAAAGCGTTAAGGTACATGGCCTCAAATGGCTTCAGGGCGCTATAGCCGTAATTCCGAAACTAGTGCTCATTTGTGTCCTAATATTCGTCGTGTCATGTGGCACTCAAAGCTTGGATGAGCCAACACCGAGTGAAAACCAGATGACTGAATTGCAAGACGTCGTTACCGGCTTGGGGCAAGTAGAAGAGGTACTCAGGTCAATTGACAGTCGATTGTATACATCCATTCCTAATGGTGAGCAGGCGGCAAGTCCTGATGGTGAGCAGGCGGCAAGTCCTGATGGTGAGCAGGCGGCAAGCCCTGATGGTGAGCAGGCGGCAAGCCCTGATGGTGAGCAGGCGGCAAGCCTTTCCGATATCGTCAACGAGCTGGGAGATGTGAAGGAAGTTCTAGAGTCAATTGACAGCCGACTGGCGGAAACCTCAGGTACGAGCGAGCAAAGCATTGGCGACGAATGGCGCAGAACACGAGACGATGCTAGCAAAGAAATGCGGGCAGTAATTGATGCTCTCGCAAAGTGTCGAGTCGAGGGCGGATATGATGTGAACGATGATGGTGGGAAGCAAGTTCGAGAATGGGTGAAAGAAGCAGCTTGGCGAGAGGCGACTATATACCCTGAGAGGAACAATGTTTCCTATTGGGCTAATCTGCTACCATTCTCCCATTGCGCCACAGAGGATATCGAATATTGAACAATGGACTAATGAACATGATTGTTAACTTAGGCATCTAACCTTCTTTGCTATAAGTCTCGGGAGAAACCCGTGCCGGACAACACTTTTCCCGTATTCGTCAACGCCCATACCCACAGCCACTCCATGCCCTTCAAGGGGATGGTAGCCTCGGCGCCCTTCGACATCTGGATCGCCTACCGACTGGCCTCCAACGTCGGAAAGCTCTCCGCCCCCGAGCAGGTCGCCTGCGCCCTCGCCTGCGGCATCGAGAACCTGGCCGCTGGCAACGCCGCCATCATCGATCACCTCTACTCCCCCATCACCGAGGAGCACGTCTACGGCGTCGCGGAAGCCTACGAGTCCCTCGGCCTCCGCGCCTGGGTCTTCCCCAACATCGACGACCTGCCCGTCGGCATCTTCACACGGCGCTTCTACCCCGGCTACCCCAAGGCCATCCCCGACCATTCGCTGCCGGAGGAGGTCCTGGCCAGGATAGAACCCGTCCCCTTCGGACCTAGGCTCGAAGCCCTGGTCGGGCTGATCAAGGGCTGGAGCGGCAAGCGGGTGCAGGTGGGTTTGGCCCTGGGCAACGCCGTCTGGTGCACCGACGCCCTCCTGGAGACCGCCAGGGACGTCCTCTCCCGCCTGGACGTCCCCCTGGAGATCCACGTCGAGGAGTCCCCCGTCCAGCGGGAAGCCGCCATGCACCAGTGGGGGATGAGCGGTGTCCAGAGGCTGGACAGGTTTGGGCTGCTAACGGAGCGGACCCTGGCCGCCCATTGCGTCCAGGTGTCCCGGGAGGACATCGAGCTCCTCGCCGACCGGGGAGTCTCCGTATCCCACAACCCCCTGAGCAACATGAAGCTGCAGAACGGCATCACCCCCATAGGCACAATGCTCCGGGAAGGGGTCAACGTGACCCTCGGCAGCGACGGCTCCAACTCCGGGGACGAGCAGGGCCTCGGGCCGGTGATGAGGCTTGCAGCATCCCTCGCCCGGCTCAACGGGCTCCAGCAGGTGAGCGAGGACATCGAGTCGAAGGTGGTCGGGTTGGGCAGCGCCAACGGCCATCGGCTCTGGTTCCCGGAAGAAATCGGCGACGACCACATCCGTTACTCGGGCCCCGTGGACCCGGTCAAGCTGGTCTGGACCGACGTCGCATCCAGGATCGAAGAGGTCTACGTCGACGGTGCCCCGGTCCTCCAGGAGGCCCGGTCCGTCTATGATAAGTCCGGCGCCGCCGAGACCGTGGCCGCGCTGGCCGAGAGCTCCATCTCCCCCGAGGGCGAAGAGCTGGTGCGCCAGTGCCGTCCCCTCCTTCAGTGGTACGCCCAGGCAAAGTGAGAAGGTCTGATTGGAATGGCAGCTAAGACCGACGTCATAGTCATTGGAGGCGGAATATCCGGGTGCGCCACCGCCTATAACCTGGCCAAGCGGGGCGCCCACGTCGTCCTCCTGGAGAAAGGCCGGATCGCCGACGAGGCCTCCGGCAGGACCTGGGGCGCGGTCCGGCGGCAGGGCCGCCAGGCCCCCGAGGTCCCCCTAGCCATCGAGAGCCTGAAGCTCTGGGACAAACTCGACGAAGACCTGGGCACGGAGACCCATTTCATCCGCGGCGGCAACCTTCTCCTCGCCGCCACCGCCAGGGAGCTCGCCGACTTCGAGAACACCGTCAGGATCACCAGGGAGTACGGCCTGGAGTCCGACATGGTGACCCGGGAGCGGGCCCAGGAAATACTGCCCGGGCTCAGCGGACGCTTCATCGGCGGCATGTTCTCTCCCAGCGACGGCTACGCCCACCCCGTCAAGACCACCAACGCCTTTGCCAGGGCCGCCCAGGAGAACGGCGCCACGGTGCGCACCCGCTGCTCGGTGGAGCGGATCGAGACGTCCGGCGGGCAGGTCAAGGGCGTCGTGACCGAACGGGGCGAGAGGATAGAGGCGGACGTCATCGTCAACGCCGCCGGCGTATGGGCCCCCCGGTTGGCCAGGACCTGCGACGTCCGGGTCCCGGTGCGCGTGGTCCGCACCCACGTCACCATCACCGAGCCCAAGCCCGACTACCGCGCCCCCCTGGTCTGGTCCCCCAGGGTCTCCTTCCGCCCCACCGCCGACGGCAACATACTCCTCGGCGCGGGCTCAGCCCTGAAGGCCGACCACGACGTCGACCTCAACTCGCTCATGGACTTGAAGTACTTCCTGCCGGGGCTGAGCCAGTTCAGGAGGCAGATATCCTTCCACGTCGGGAGCCAGTTGCTGAACGACGTGCTCAGCCACGTGCCCGGCACGGTCCAGAACCGGAAGTTCTTTTCCACCACGGTGGGCGTGGAGCCGGAGGTCAACTGGACCACCATACGACGCATGCGCAGGGCCTTCTTCGAGCACATGCCCCACCTGAGCGGCCTCCGCTTCGTCAAGACCTGGGCCGGCCTAATAGACATCACCCCGGATATCCTGCCGGTCTTGGGGGAGGCGCCGGGCGTAAAGGGCCTGGTCCTGGCCACGGGATTCAGCGGCCACGGCTTCGCCCTCGGCCCGATAACCGGTAAGCTCCTCTCCGAGCTGATCCTGGACGGCACCCCCTCCCTGTCCCTCTACGATTTCCGCCTCACGCGGTTCGCCGAGCAGGGCGTGGGAACTATCCGAAGGCTGCAATAGCCGGGGCACGGCTACCCCGACCTCATCAAGTAGTCGTCGCCTATGTGGCCCAACTTCTCCAGCTCCCCGTACCACTCGGCGGTCAGACCCATCAGCTCGCGGTACACGTATTCGTTGTGCTCTCCCAGGCAGGGGGCCGGGCGCCGGATGCGGCTGGGAAAGCCGGAAATCCGGCCCATCACTCCCGGATAGCTGTGCGTCCCCGCCTCGGGGTGGGCGACTTCCTGGAAGAAGCCGAGGGCTTCCAGCTGGGGGTCGACGTGGGCCTGCGCCGTGTCCTGGACCATTCCCGCAGGCACTCCCGCCCCCTGGAGCTTCTCCATCGCCTCCCTGGAAGTGAGCTCAAGTGTCCACTTCTCTATGTGATCGTCGATCTCCTCCTGCAGCCTCCACCGCCCCAGCACGTTGCGGAACCTCCGGTCGGAGGCCCACGTTGGTCGGCCCATGGCCTCCACCAGCCCCTCCCATTCCTCGTCGCTCCCGACGGTGATCGACACCCACTGGTCGTCCCCCCTGCACCTGTACACGTTGTGGGGCGCCATAGACGCGTCCGCGTTCCCCAGCGCCGACTGCACCCGCCCGTTCATCGAATAGTCCACGAACGCGTCGGCCAGGAAGGGGACCAGGCCTTCGGACAGGGGGGCATCGATCAGCTGGCCCTCGCCCGTGGCCTGCAGGTGGCGCAGCGCAATCAGGATTGAAAACGCCGTCGTGATTCCCGCCACCGCGTCCGAGGGATACACGTCGTCCTTCAGGGACGGGTCGATGTCCCGGTAGCTCCGTATCCAGGTGTGCCCGATGAACCCTTCTATGTGAGACCCCCAGGCCCTCATGTCCCGGTAGGGCCCCGTCAGTCCGTAGCCCGACATCCTTGCCATGATCAGGTCGGGCTTCACCTTGCACAGGTCCGCATAGTCCAGGGAGAAGCCGTTCAACACCGAGGGCGGGTCGTTCTCCAGCACCACGTCCGAAAGGGCCACGAGTTCCAGGAAGAGCTCCCGGCCCTCCGCCCGGGACGCCTCCAGGGTTACCCCCAGCTTGTTCCTGTTTAGTCCGTTGAATGGCGCATACCGGTTCCACGGCCTTTCGCCCCCGTCCCAGTCCGGGTAGCTCCTCGACCACATGCGCTCCGGCTCGGGCACCACCCCCTTGCTTTCGACGTTCAACCCCCGGGTGCCGACGGGAAAGCGTCGCCGGCTCTCCACCTGTATCACCTCGGCGCCCCAGTCGGCCAGCAGGGTCCCGGCATAGGGCCCGGCCCAGGCCTGGGTAAAGGCCAGCACCCTCACCCCGTCCAGGGGAAGGGGGGAGCGGGTATCATGGGGATTTCCAGTCACCTACACCACCCCCATCCTCCCCAGGCGGGCCAACTCCGTCCTGGAGTAGCCCAGTTCCCCGCAATAGATTTCCCGGTTGTGCTCTCCCAGCCGGGGCGCGGGCCTCGAGACCTGTATCGGGGTCCGGGAGAGTTGGGACGGTCTCACGGGATAGGACTTCACGCCCATGTCCGAATGTTCGACCTCTATCCAGGGACGACGGACCAGCATGTGCGCGTCCCCGTGGATCGATTCGTGGGTGAGCACCGGCCCGACCATCACCCCGTGCTCCAGCGCCGCGTCGACGGCCTCCTGGGTGGAATGCTGGAGCGTCCACAGGAGAAACTCTTCGTTCACCATGCTCAGGCGCTGCATCGGGTCTCCAAACTCCCGGCTGTCCGCCAGCTCGGGCCTGCCTATCATGTTCAATATCCTCTTCATCCGGCTCGGGTTAGTCGGGTTGAGGGTGTTCACGTAGCCTTCGTCGGTCGGCACCACCCCGGCCCCCGCCAGTATTACCCCGCGGGTCCTCCCTGCAATATCTCCCGTGTAGGCATAGTGGGCCAGCACCGCTATCCAGCGGTCGGCGGTGCCCGCCTGGGTCTCCATCGTCGAGAGGTCGACGTGGCTACCAACCCCCGAGCGGTCTCGGGAGCGTACGGCCAACAGGGTCAGGAGAGCGGCGACGGCCCCCGCCTGGAACTGGACTATCTTGCCCCCCGCTTTCACCGGCTCCCGGTCTATGGCGCCGTTTATATACAGCGGCCCCGAGAGGCCCGACAGCACCAGCTCCGAGACCCTGTAGTCCCGGTACGGCCCCCTCCGCCCGAAGTTGCTGATGGAGGTCGTCACGATAGAGGGGTTTGTCCGGGCAAGATCTTCGTAGCCCAGGCCCCGGGCTTCCATCTCTCCCGGCGCTCCGTCCTCGACGACTGCGTCGGCGTCCTTGGCTAGGGCCTTCAGCGCCCCCCGCCCCGCCTCCGACTCCAGGTCGAGAGTCACGCTGCGTTTGCCGGAGTTGACGTGATTGTGTAGCCCGCCGTGCTCTGGGTGGGGGAGGTCCTTGTAGAACGGCGCCATGCTGCGAATCGCGTTGCCAGCGCGGGGCACTTCCACGTGTATCACGTCTGCCCCGTAGGCGCAGAGAGACCGGGCGCAATATGCGCCGGGCAGGTTGTGAGACAGGTCCAGGACGCGCAGGTCGGAGAGGGGGCTGCGGGCGTCAGGCAAGTTCGTCTCCCATGAGGAGGGGTCCGGTCAGTACAGCCTTCCCATCAGCCTTGTAGCGCCGCCGGGATTGCTGGCCCCGTACATCTGCCGGGCCTCGACATCTATCTCTCCCGCCGCCGCCTGGTCGCCGAGGAGCACGCGGCGCCCTCCGATGACCCTGTCCACGGCGGGCAGCGCCAGCTTATGGTGGCTGTCCCCCGCCACGACCAGGGCGTCGGCCTGGGGGACCCAGTGGGTGAAGCCCGGGTCTCCTTCGTTCGCTGTCATCTCCCCCGCCCCGATGGCCGTGCTGATCCCGGCCTCCTCGCACATGCGGCAGATCATCATCGTCTCCACGCTGGGGTGCCCGTCGCTCAGGGGTGCGATTATCGCTGCGTCGGCGCCCAGCATCTTGGCCGTCCGCACCACGCTGCCCGCCTCCAGCTCCTTTCTCTCCAGCGTGTACGGAAAGCCGGAATAGAAGAGGACGCCGCGGAAGTTCAGGTCCACCCCGTGCCGCGAGTACAGCTCTTCCACGACGTCATTGTTCTGATACGTATAGGTCGAGTCCCGGAAGTTGGCCGCTATCAGGAACCCGAAATTCACGACGGCCCCGTCCATCATCTCGTTGGGGTGCATCGGCATGACCCAGTTGCGCGTCGTCGAAAAGGCTCCGTAGAAGCTGGCCGCCAGGCTCTTGCACAGGTATACGACGCCCGGCAGGGCCGGGTCCCCGGGCCCGAGCTCGTAGGTCTGCGTGGAGTCGGGGGTCAGGCCCTTCGCCTTTCCGGCCAGGAACTTGGCGGCCTTCAGGCAGAGGTGTCGCGTTGCCTTCATCCTGAGCTCGGCGTCCCGGGTCCGGGTGTCGACCACGAACTGCTTTCGCCTCTCCGGGTCCAGCTCCATGCCCCCGGGTTTCGGGATGAAGTGCAGCGCCAGGTTCACGGTGCGGGAGAAGGGAGAGAACTCCGCCCCCGGCCCCGACATGTCGATTATCGCCTCCCGCGCGTACCAGTACTCCTCCCCGACGAAGGGTTCCGCCGTCCCGACCACCGTCATGCCCGCCAACCTGTTAGTAGTCCCGCTCCCCACCTGCGTCGGGGGGCCGAGACGTCCCGGAAAGATCGAGCCGGGCCCCGCGGCCTTGTCCCTGGGCTCCACCACGTCCACGGCGTGGACTATGCGGGCGCTCTCTCCGGGCCTCGCCACGTCGACCCGTATGTCGTCGATGTACGGGTCGGGGAGGAGATGCTCCTTTAGCTCGCTCTCGTTGACGTAGAGGGTCCCGCCGGACAGCCGCGTCTCGGGCGCGAGCTCCACGTTGTCGATTTGGAAGGACGCCAGTTCAAGCCGCATTCCGCCCTCCGGCCCTAGTACAACCCCGCCGACAGCCGCGTCGGGCCCATGGGGGCCGAGATCCCGTACAGGTTCCGCACTTCGATCTCCATCTCTGCATCCGCGGGGCCTCCTCCGTTCATCAGCGTCGAGCCCCCGATCACCCTCTCCACCGCCGGCAGCCTTATCGTCTCTCGGTCGTTCCCCGACACCACCATCGCGTCCGCTTCCGGCGCCCAGTGGTTCAGGCCAGGCTCGCCCGCGCCCGCCACCAGCTGGGACACCCCCACCGACACCCTGATCCCGGAACGCTCGCATTTCTGGCACACCAGCATGAAGGTCACCCCGCTGTGCCCGCTCCGGAACGGGGACATCACCGCCGCCTCGGCGCCGATAGCCCGGGCCAGCTTCACCGCGCTGTCGCTCTCCCGCTCCTTCTGCTCCAGCGTCGCCGAGGAACCCGTGAAGAAGACCACCCCCACGAAGTCCAGGTCCTTCCCGTGCCGTCGATACAGCTCTTCGATGATCGAGTTGTTCTGGTGGAAGAAGGTGCAGTCCCGGATCGCGGGTTCGACGAAGCGGGTGGAGAGGACGACGGCTCCGTCCATGAGCTCGTTGGGATGGAGGAGCATGGCGTGGTCGGAGGAGAAGTCGCTCCACCCATAGAGCGCGCCCCCGACGTTGTGATGGATGTACGCTACTTTCGGCAGGTCATCTTGTACGGGGGTGAGGTTGTAGGACGCGACGTCGTCCGCCTCGGCGCCCTGGGCGATCAGGGCCAGATACTCGGCGGCGCGCACGGTGAGGAGCCTCGACGCCTCGATCGCGCGCCTTGCCTGCTCCTCCCAGGCGTCGACCTGGAAGTTGGCCTTCTCCTCCTCCCCACCGTCCCCCGACCCCTGCACGAACTTCACCACCAGGTTGACCGTCTTCGAAAACGGGCACAGCTCCGCCCCCGGCCCCGACATCTCGATGATCGCCTCGCGAAACGCCCAGTGGTCCTCCCCCGCGAAAGGCTCCGCCGCCCCGACCACCGCAACCCCGTCGAGTCGGATGGTCCTGCCTTCTCCCGCATCCAGGGGAGGGCCGAGCAGCCCCGGAAACACCCGCCCGGGCCCCGGGGCCTTCGCCCGGGGCTCCACCACGTCCAGCGCGTGGACTATCCGCACCGGGTCCCCGGGCTTCGCTATCTCCACGTCGATGGCCTCGAACGGCGAGACCCTGGACAGGTGGTCCAGCAGGGCTGCCTTGTTCACGTGGAGTACGCCGTCCGAAAGCCCTTCCGCATCGGAGAAGACCACGTCCTTGACAGCATGGGAGGCCAGTTCCAGGTGCATCGCGTTCCCGCCGGCGCATACGCGCTGTTGGAGAGGGATTGGGAGGCTGATTATAGCACGATGCGCCATATCCTCTCGTTGACATCCCCCTGGACTCGTGGCTAAGATTGTCACCGCCTGCCGAGGCCCCTCCATCCGGGCCCGGCCCTCATTCGGTCAATGTACGCCCAATCGATCAAGGCTTGGGCGAGCCGTCCGCCCCTTCGAAGAAAGTCATGTTTGACCAAGCGCTGGAAGGTGTAAAGGTACTGGACCTCACCCGGTACATCGCCGGGCCCTTCTGCACCAAGCTCATGGCCGACTACGGCGCCGACGTCATAAAGGTCGAAAGGCCCGACGGCGGAGACCCCGCCCGGCGCCTCGGCCCCTTCTTCGAAGACGACCCCCACCACGAAAAGAGCGGCCTCTTCCTCCAGCTCAACACCAACAAGAGGAGCGTCACCCTCAACCTGAAGGTCGCCTCCGGCCGCTTCATCCTCCACGAACTGGTCAAGGAAGCCGACATCCTCGTCGAGAACTACGCCCCTGGCGTCATGGATGCCTGGGGCCTCGGTTACGACGCCCTCGCCGAGATCAACCCCCGGCTCGTGATGACCTCCATAAGCAACTTCGGGCAGACGGGCCCGTACCGCGACTACAAGGCCTCCGAGCTGGTCCTATTCGGCATGGGCGGCGAGATGCACTCCATCGGCATGGAGGGCCGCGAGCCCCTGAAGCAGGGGGGCAACGTCGCCCAGTACGAGGCCGGGGCCACGGCAGCCGCCGCAACCATGGGCGCGCTCTGGGCCGCGGACCGGGACGGCGAGGGCCAGCGCCTGGACATATCGATATTGGAGACCCAGCTCGGCGGAGTGGACCGTCGACACGCCGCGCTCATGGCCTACGCCTATTCCGGGCGCATAAGCGTCCAGCAGGCGGGTTGGGTCGGGCCCGCCTTCGCCTCCGGCACCCTTCCCTGCAAAGACGGCTACATCGAAATGGCCGGCGGCGGCCACCTCTTCCCCCGGGTCATCAAGATGCTCGGCAGCCCCGAGTTCCTGCAGGACCCCAAGTGGCTGCAGCCCGGCGCGGGCGCCGACCCGGAGCTCCAGGAAGAGCTCAACGAGTTCTTCATCCCCTGGCTCATGGACCGCACCAAGCGGGAGATCTGGGCCGAGGGCCAGAACGCCCGGGTCCTCTGCGGCCCCCTCTACTCCATGAGCGACCTCCTCGGCGACCCCCAGTTCGTCGGGCGCGGGTTCTGGACCAGGCTCGACCACCCCCACACCGGCCCCGTCTCCTACCCGGGGGCGCCCACCCGCATGTCCGAGACCCCCCGCCAGATGCGCCGCCCCGCCCCCGAGCTGGGACAGCA
>JAAXHX010000343.1 GCA_012270635.1 Dehalococcoidia bacterium
CGATCCAAACGAGCGTTTAAGCAGGTTGCGAACGCGTCGAGCTTCGGCCTCGGGCACTGGCGCCACAACCAGTCCAGGACCTCTTGGTTGAGAGTCCATTCCGAGGGGATCGTCTGGTCGGACCTGGAGAGTAGGTCTGCCAGCACGTTCCGGCGTCCGGGGACGTGGCGGAGGGAGATCGTCGTCTCCCACTCGTCCAACGTCCGGAGCAGGTCCCCGGCCATCTGTGTCAGGAGATGGCTGACTGTGCCTCCTTGTTTCCGTAGGTAGGCCAGTACCGTCGTGTTGTCCGACGCGATTAGGATCGAGGACCCGCGAATCCGAGGCTCGAAGGCCTGGACTGCCCTGGAGATGGCCAGCATCTCCAGGCAATTGATGTGGAGAGGGAGTTCCGACGGAGTCCACCGACCGTGGGCTACCTCTCCCAGCAGATGGGCTCCCCACCCGTCGTTGCTGGCGTCCGTGAAGAGCGTCGCCGTCGGCGGGGGCGGAGCGATCTGGACACCCAAGCGGAGGTTGTCCAGGTTTCCCCACCATTGAAGGTGTGGGAGAAGGGCCTGGGGAACCGGGATCAGTTGAAGGTGGCTGGTCTTCCAGTCCTGGTCCCAGGCAAAGGCCAAGTGCCTCTGTAGGGGGCGCAGGTGTAGCCTGCCCAGAGGAACAAATTGGCTCACAAAGTTCAGCCGACCCAGGAGGGTCGCCCACCGGCGGGCTGAACTGGGCCGTGCTGACAGCTGGCGAATCAGCTGCTGGAGAGCCAGGCACTTGTCCGGCGGTGGCCGTACCAGCTGTGCCGCCAGGTCCAGCTCCATTCCCAAGTACACGAATCGTTGGGATGGAGTAAGTTGGGACTTTGCCTGGTTGACTATCAGGCCCAAGTGCGCTGCCCAACGTAGGACCTGTTGTACGTGGCTCTCCAGTGTTGTCTGGACCGGATGATGGATCACCCAGTCGTCCAGATACGCGTGTATGCGGATTCCTCGCGCCCTGAGTAGCCTGAGGAAGGGGCGTAGCATCCAGGTGAACACGAAGGGCGCCGTGGAAAGGCCAAACGGTAAGGCCTTGAATTGCCATACCTGCTGTTGGTGGACGAACCGCAGGTAAGGTCTGGCGCGTGGATGCATGGGGACATGCAGGTAAGCGTCCTGCAAGTCCACCGAGGCCGCATAACGACTCCCCTCCAGAGCCGCCAGGATGGACGTATGGGTCTCCATACGGAAGGAGGGGATTTTCAAGTAGCGGTTTAGGGCCGACAGGTCTATAACCGGTCTCCAACCCCCGGATGCCTTGGGCACCACGAACAGCCGGCTGTAGAAGCCGGGTTCTAGGGGTAAAGGGGCTGGCTCGATAGCTCCCTTGGACCTGAGGTCCGCTACTTGTTCGGCTACCGCCTCCTGGTTCCCACCCAGGAGGGTGACGGGCTCCCTCGTCACCGGGGGGAGGGAGGTGAACGGTAAAAGGTAGCCGTGCCGCAGAACGTTGAGGAGGGCTTCTGGCGGGTCGATGGTAGCCCACCTCTCCCAATAGTCGGCCAGGACTCCTCCTACAGGTCGGGTGGCCGACTGGAGGAAGGAGTCATCTCCTCCCTGAGGAGGAGGCTGGCTTGCCGCGCCCCCGTGGAGGCAGGGAGGGAGTTCTGTGGGTGTCGCGAGCCGGAGCGGAGCTGCGACCCCGTGGAGGTCGGTAAGGGCGGCTGGAGAAGCGTTTACGCCCTCTGGCCCCGTGAGGAGGAGACGGTTCGCTCCTCGAACGTTTAGCCCGCTGTTGGGTCTGAGGGGCCTGCCGCTTCAGGCCCAAGGAGGAGGAAATGAGGGCTCCCCGACTGGTTTGCCTGCCCCGATCCGCTGCACACGTGAGCAGGATGTGGGGAGCATTCCTCTCCCTCTGAAGGAGGTGACCCCTGTGGATGGACGGGTGTTCGTCCATCAGCTTGCGGGCGAAAAGGGGCGCTGCCCGGAGGAAGGCGCGAGCATCCTCCGTGGCGTCCGACTCTGCGAGAGCGACGTCCCTCCGCAGAAGAGTGAGGTTTGCCAACGCCCGGAGGTTGGCATAGTTCACCCTCTTAAGGGAGGTGCCTATATCATCGGCGAGGTCCCCGACCAGGCGGAGTCTAAGGGACGCGTCCAGGCTGTCGCTCTCGCTTACCCGTTTTAGAGCGCTGGCGACGTACTCCATGCGCCCTAGGTGGACCGCTGTAAGCCTGAGAGTTGAATCCCAGTCTCTGAGGAGTGGTAGCGGCACCTTAACGGGTTTCTTAGGATCCAGGGCCTTAGCGTTTAGGAGTTTCCGTTGCTGGTCCTCTTTGTCTGCCCCGGGCTGGAGGACAAACGGCCACTGGATCGTATGGGTCAGCGTTGGAGCCTTCTTCGGCGTTTGTACGTCGTCGAGATTGGGGCCAGTGCTCCAAGGGCGGCCAACGACGGACGTATCGAAGTAAACTTCAGGGCCCATGACGTAGGACATGGACGACGAAGGGTCGAGGACTAAGTCCGACGGCACGTATTGCTCGCGGCGACCCGGTGTGGCGCGTTGGCCCTGAAGTTTAGCCGTGAAGGCATGCATGAGCGAGCATTGCAGGAGAGTAGGCGGCAAATGCTCTACCCCAGGATTGAAGGTTGAAGTGGACTCGCGAGACGAGAGAGCGTCCACTTCTTCCGTTGGGGCCTGGGGCATGGGAAGCTCATGCACCGTGCGCAGAAACTGATTTAGCTGCTGCATGGTCAGATGAGTTTCCGGCTGGGGTTCCGCAGACGGGTCCCCCGAGGGCAAACCCTCCGAGTTGGCTGACGTGGCGGCAGGGGGTTCTAGGGAAGGCAGATCCCCTACGGCCTTAGCCAGAGCTTCCCGTTGTTTGAGGACTGGGTCCTCTATCGCGAGTACAGGTGGCAGTGGTGCCTGCTCCTGTTGTGGCAACGGTTCCCCGGCGGGAGGGGGAGAGTCCAGCGACCTGGGCGGTGTTGCCAATAAGCCCTCGTGGGCAGCTCTGGCGCGGAAGGCCCCCTGCGCGAATTGCAGCCAACGACGCGCACTTAGGTCCTGGGGGTCGTCTCCCACGTTCAGCGAGTCTGGGGGAGCGACCTCCCCCCCCCTTTCTTGTTCCCCGGCAGGGGAGACGTCCTCTGCGTGGGGCCCCTCGGAGTGGGACTCTGGAGAGTGGTACACGAAGTCTTCAGAGTCCGCCCACTGGACGCGAGGATTCCGGGGAGGGGAGCGCGGGGCCCTATCGGAAGGGTCTTCCCGAGTTGACCGTTCGGGGACGCTAGTAGCCCGGCGGTGGGCAAAGCGATCCGTAAGTGCAGTACGGTAACGTGGACGCGAGGCCCTCTGGGGCCACATGTCGTCCTCCTCGTCATACCCGCGGTACCCGCGAGCAGGCATGTACGACGGAAGACGCGGGGGAGGAGCATACCATCTATCCTCGTAGTCAGCGTAGTAAGGATAATAGGGATCCCGGTGATCCCAATAGTCTCTCTCCCCATAAGCGTCCTCATAGGTTTCGCGACCGTATGTATAGGTATCACGACCGTAGTATTCCGTATAAGGCCTAGCGGTAGGCCTATCGTACGCGGAAGTACCCACCTGAGCATACCTGTACCTTGACCCCAGGTAAGGGTCCCTATCCCACGTAGGACTTGGGGGGACGTCCCGTTGCTCCCTGCCGTGTAGGTAGGAAGACCTCGGTTCCTGTGGAGGAGGGGCCCTGGAGACCGTGGACGGGGCCCTATTCTCCTCCTGTTGAATTTCCGTCCAAGGAGTGCGAGGTTGGCGAGGACGTCCCCCTGCAGCGGAGTCCGAGTGGGAGGGGCCCACGGTACCTGGAGGAGAGGAAGGATTAGTACATGCAACAGGAGGAATACTTATCAATGGTTCAGGATCGCCAGCCGCGCGCGCAGAAGGGGCCCGAACGCCCGAAGGTGCGAGTCCCTGGCTAGTAGCGGTCGTCAGCGGTGCCTGGGACGTCCAGTTCGGCTCGGAGGCCACCAGTTTAGCACCAGACGTCGGAGCCGGGCCCCGAGGCTGTCCCACTACGGGCGTGAAGCCTGGTGGTGGTGGCGGCTGACGCTGGTACTGAAGGCTTGCGGACTTCCAGTCAGTAACCTGCGACCAAGAGGAATCAACAGTGTTAGGCATAGGATCACTCGCTTGCAAGTGATCATAGAATACATAGTGGTTTTGAAACTGCTCATGATCAGAATACCTATACAGATAGGGGCGCGATTCGACCCTCAGCATGGGGGCCGTAGTGACAATCGGCTCCGTGTAAACCGTGGAGGTAGGAGGGGAGGTATGGGCAGGAGGGTCCCCTGAGGTTGGAAACCTCGGATCGTAGGCCTTAGGAGCGTCAAGCGAAAGACTACCCGTAGTGGCGTTAGATGAAGGCAAAGGAATATCTATTGCCGCCGACACAGGGCCCTCCTGCGTGGCTGTCTCACTGTAACTACTTTCCTCACGTTTACCCGAAGTTGAAACAGTGTTACCTCCTGCCAGGTTGAACCTGGCTACCTCCTTGGTATAAGTGGCAAGTGCTGACAAAGGGGCAGCCTCGCACTCTTTGCAGTCCTCCGCCGAGCCCTTACAGAAGCCACCCGTCTCGGCCTGGAACAGGCCTCTGCAACGAACACATGCGGCGTGTATCTCCCAACCTTCAAGTCGCCGGTGACAGGTACTACATGCACGCTCCATTCTGCAGATACACAAAGA
>JAAXHX010000344.1 GCA_012270635.1 Dehalococcoidia bacterium
GTTATTGACAAATCTTGAACCAAAACTAAAATTAATGTAAGGCTTTCGTCATATCAGCATGGTAAAGGGGGTTGCAGTTGGAAAAGATAGTAGACGTCGAAATCAACAAGGCCAATGCCCTTATCACCCTGGGCTCCATGTACCGGAGCGCCGCCGACGCCATCAAAGAATACGTCAGCAACGCCCTGGACGAATGGGCCATGGCCCGTTCCGAGGGGCGAGGCGAAGAGCAGTGCCGGGTGACCTTCACCCTGGACAAGAAGGCGATCACCATAGACTACAACGCCCCCGGCATGGACTCGGAGGGTTTCGAGACGGCGTTGAGACACGTCGTCGACTCGGCAAAACGAGACTCGGAAATCCCGCAAATCGGGCGGTTGGGCATAGGGCTGTGGGCCTTCAACCAAGTGGGGACCAGGGCCACGTTCCTCAGCAAGCGTTCTCAACAGTCCCCGACCCTAAAGGTCGTCCTCTCCCGAGACTCGGCCGAGGCGCAGATCTCCGAACCGGGACCCGGCGAGCATCGCTCCAAGCCCGGTATGACCATCAAGATCACCGGCCTGTTCCAGGACCCAACCCGCCGCTACGGCCCCCTTTCCCAGGCCCGACTCAAGCACGTTCTCGCCGACAGGTTCGACGTGTATCTCAGGACCGGCCAGCTGACGATCAGCATCAAGACGAGCAAGGGAGCTTCCGAGGTAGCGCCCGTGCAGCTGGACTTGCCGGAGATCGGGGCGAAGTTCCAGGAGATGCACCTTCCGAGCGAACCCGACAAGGTCTTCAGGACCCGGTTCTGGTTCGACCCCTCGGGGCAGGGACGGGTGGCGATGCGCCACACGGGCGTCGTGATCATCGAGGACATACGGGAGATGTTCGAGGACGAGATGTCCGGCAGCATCCTGGTCAGCGGCCTGATCAAGGGCTTCGTGGATGCCGAGTTCCTCTCCCCCCTCCCCGCCCGGGCGCAGTTCTTCGAGGACGACACCCTGGCCAAGCTCCTGGACTGCCTCCAGGAAGTCGGGGTTGAGCTGGACAGGGAAATCACCGGCTTCAGAAACGATGCAGAAAACGAGCGGATGCAGACGATGTTCCGCCGGGCGACGCGCCTGGCCCGGGAGATATTCAGCCAGGACGAGTTCCTGGACCTGGAGCTTATCGACGGCCTGAGCCGGGTCAGTCAGGCCAACGGCGAGGCCCATGCAGTCAACGACCGGTCAGGCGATGAGTTGGCTTCCAACGGGCACGATGCCAAGGGCCACGATGCCAGTGACGCCAATGGCCGCAGAAGGCGCGGGGCCGCCCGGGCCATCATCCGCCGCTCCGACTTCGACGGGGACGTCCGACACCGCAGCCGCCTCAACGACGGCGCAATCGAGATCAACATCAACAACCCGGACTTCCTGGCCCTCTCCCGCGTCCCACGCTCCCACCAGGTCGCCTACGTGGCGATGCTGCTGGGCAAGGAGATAATCGCCTACAACGATTCCAGCCGCGCCAGTGACGAGGCGCTGGAGAAGATGGCCGCGTACGGGACCCGGGTCCTGTCCAAGGTTTGGAAATAGGGGGAACCCCACCCTCCAAATATCTCCATCCCCCTCAGGGTCTTCAAAGAGAAAGAAGGGCCGGCGCAACGCGCCGGCCCTTCCATTTGCTCCTAATCTTTGTCAAGAAAAGCGAGCGTGGGGCCTCGCCTCTTTAGTTGCCCTTGGTTTGAGACAAGCTGGAGGCCCAGGACTCCACGAGGTCTAATTGGGATTGGACCAGATCGTGGTCCAAGGCGCGGGCGACGTTGGGGTAGCCGGCGCGGACCAGCATGGGGACCATGCGGCTGCGGAGCTTGTCCAATGCCCAGGGTATGGGCGCGCCATTGGAGGTGCAGTCCAGAAAGAGGCGCTCGTCCCGGCCGTCGGGGCCGTAGTGGTAGTGGGGAGCGTCGTCGAAGCAATCGAACCTGAGCAGCTCTGTGCGCTTGCCCTCCAGTTCGGCGTATACGTGGATGGCGACGCCCTCGTCCCCCGCGAAGTGTCGATAGTCGAGGCCGAAGTCTATGTTGCCGGCAGGGATGCTCTCCATCTCCCCGACGACCATTTCGTGCTCCATGTGTTGGCCTGTGGCTTCCTGCATCGGCCCTTCCTCCCTGATAAGCGTGGCTACCCTGGAACTACTTTCAGATGATGCACCATCGCATTTTACGCGTCAAGAAAAGCTGTCGAGAGGGATATCAATAGCCCTTGCGCTTGTCTATGACACCCGTGAGGGGTCGGCCCTCCAGGTAACGCGCAAGGTTGTCGCAGAACACGTCCACTATGCGGGCGACGCGGGCAGGAGACCCGCCCGCCGTGTGGGGCGTGACGACCACGTTGTCCATGTTCCACAGTGGGTGGTCGTCGGGGAGGGGTTCGCCGGGGGAGGTGTCCAGCCCCGCGCCCCCGATTACGCCCTTCTCTAAGGCATCCAGCAGTGACGGCCCATCGACGATGTCTCCCCGGGTCACGTTGATGAGCAGGGCGTGGCTGCGCATGTGGGAAAAGGCCCGGGCGTCGAATAGCCCTTTAGTCTGCGGTGTCAGGGGCAGGCAGATAACCGCGATGTCGGACTCTTCCAGCAGTTCGTAGAACCGGTCCAGGGGCCAGATCTCCTCGACGAAAGAGGGTTTCTGCACGGTCTCGGAGTCCAGGGCCAGGACCCGCATCCCGAACCCCTGGGCCCGGCGCGCCACCTCGACCCCCGTTCCCCCGAGCCCGAACACGCCTAGGGTCATGCCCGCCAGCTCCCACGAACTGGCCCTTATCGGCATACGGGCCTGCCACGATTTCTCTCTAAGGGCGGTGTGTATGCCGCGGGTAAGGGCGAGGATAAGGGCCCAGGCGTGGTCGGCCAGATGGATGCCGACGGTCCCCTTGGCGCTGGTCAGGACGATGTCACTCTCGATGAATTCATCAAAAAGCACCCCATCGATGCCGGAGCCTATGGACTGCACCCAGCGCAGGCTGCGGGCCTCGGCGAACATCTCTGGATAGAAGTCTCCGAAGACGACCTCCGTGTCTCGCATCTGGGCTTGCGTCTCCTCGGCAGTTTGGGGAACGACGATATCTATGTCTTCAGAGACGGCCTGGACTTTACTCAAGTGCTCTCGGGTAAAGCCTTCGGTGACTACTACATTCTCTTCCAGGCGAACGTTGATCATGAGTTTCATCGTGGTTACCACCTCGCCGGGCTAGGCGCCCAATACCCCGGCCTCTTCGAACAGGGTCGCCAGACGGGAGACGCCCTCGCGGATCGTCTCCTCGTCCAGGTGGGCGAACGCGAGCCTCAGGCAGTTTTTGCCTCTCCCTGACGGTGAGAATATCGTACCTGGGCCAAACCTGATCCCTTGCCCCTTTGCCTTCTCCAGCACCGGCATCACGTCCGTGCCGTCCGGAAACCGGAGCCAGAGGAACATCCCGCCTGGCGGATGAGAGCAGGTCACCGCCGGCCCGAGGCTCTCCCCGATAGCCGCCAGCATGACGTCCCGACGACCCTTATAAAGCCGCACCATGTCGCTGACGTGTTCGTCCCGGTGCTTCTCAAGGTAGTGCAGCGCCGCTAGGACCGAGAACTGGCTTGGGGTTGCGCCCTGCTGGATAGTCCCGACCCTCTCTGTGATTTCCGGCGGCGCTACGACCCAGCCCAACCGCATCCCCGGCCCGATTATCTTGGAGGAAGAGCCGCAGTACATCACTGATCCGGTGTCGTCCATGGAATGGATAGCCGGCTTGTTCTCTCCCTCGAACCGCAGGTCGGCGTAGCAGTCGTCTTCGAAGATGGGCACGCCGTGCCTCCGCGCGACGTCGAGGATCCGGGCCCGGCGCTCGGCGCCCATGTCCAGGCCGGTCGGGTTCTGGAAGGTGGGGACGGTGTAGATGTACTTTACCCGCTCCCCCGCGGCCTTGAGTTCCACGATCTTCTCTTCCAGGAGGTCCGGGCGCATGGCCTGGTCGTCCCCGCCCACCTCCACTATGTTGGCCTGGAAGCGGCGCAAGACCCGGATGGTGCCGTTGTAGATGAACTCGTCGGTCAATACCGTGTCACCGGGGTCCACGAAAAGCTCGGTGAGGAGGACGAGGGCCTGCATGGAGCCCGCGGTCAGCGTTACGTCATCCGCCCCGACCTTCATCCCCCTGTTCCTGCCCAGCTCCCTGGCCACCAGTTGTCGCATGGCCGGGTGTCCCTGGGGATGGGGGTAGACGGCCAAGTCTCTTCCTTCTTCATCCAGCCCCTTTTGCAAAGCCTCGACCAAGTCCCCCGACGGGAAGGTCTCTCCATCGGCGAAGGCTATGGCGAAGTCATATTTGAACCGCTGGGCCAGCGGGTTTACGGCGTCGGGTCTGGGGGGAGTGGTGGCGGCGAATAAGGACTGGTAGTCGGGGAGGGAGGGGCTCATGTCGGGCTCCTTTTCGGAGAGTGGAAGGACATGCTGTCCTTCGCCGTAAAGCCGGAGTCCCCGCTATAGTACCACCAAAGCCGTCACCGCTCCTCGTTGCGTTTGACAACCGGGTCGGCTGCCCATAGACTCTCCTCAAAGGGAAACCGAATATGGGGAGCTTGGAGAGCCAGGCTGAGAGGGCGGCCCAACGGATGCCACCGACCCCAATGACCTGAACTGGGTAATGCCAGCGGAGGGACAGGTACCGGACGCAACAGCCGCCTCCATGGGGCGGCATTTTTGATATTGGGCCGACCTAGACCCGCTTGGGGAGGATGCAGAAGTGAAAAGGGATGACGCCCTGACAATCGGGGACCGGACCTTCAAGTCCCGGCTCATCCTGGGCACGGGCAAATACCGCAACTACGAGGAGATGAACGCTTCCTTCGAGGCCTCGGGGGCGGAGATGATCACCGTCGCCCTCCGCAGGCTTGACCTGGACGACCCGTCCAAGAAGACGCTCTTGGACTACATCGACTGGAACAAGTACGTCATCCTGCCCAACACGGCAGGGGCTCGCACCGCCGAAGAGGCGATCAGGACCGCCCGGCTGGCCCGGGCGATGGGCCTGTCCGACCTGGTAAAGCT
>JAAXHX010000345.1 GCA_012270635.1 Dehalococcoidia bacterium
AGGGGAAGGGGCAGAGTCCGCCAGGGTGTCTGCCCCTTCCACGATGAGGCGCAGGGTAGCTTTACGGTGTACTCCGATTCGGAGAGGTGGTACTGCTTCGGCTGTGGGGCAGGGGGCGACGTTTTGGACTTCATCCAGCGCGCTGAGAACCTCAGCTTACCCGAGGCCATCCGGCGTCTTGACGGGGGCGCTTTCCCCGCCGTCACCCATCCTGCCACGGCTCAGCCTCGGCAGACGCCGCCGCTTCCTCCTCGTGACCCTGCACTCCTGACGACGGCGGCACGGTTCTACACCGGGCAGCTTCGTCGCAGCCCCGCCGGGCTTGAGTACCTGGCCTCGCGGGGCGTCGGTCTTGGCGCCGCCCTGCGGCTCGGCCTCGGCTTCGCTTCGGGCAACGGGCTGCGACAGGCCCTTGAGTCGGCGGGATTCGCCGAGAATCGCATTCGGGACTGCGGCATGTTCACCGAGCGGGGTTCGGAGCGATTCGCCGGGACGGTGGTCGTTCCCGAACTCTCCGGCGGGCTTGTTCGCTGGCTCGTGGGCCGGGCCGTCGATCCCGACCGTACTCCCCGGTTCCAGGCCCTCCCCGGCCCCAAGCCGGCGCTTGGACTTGGACGCCTTGGCCCCGCTCCGTCCTGGGCCGTGGTCACCGAAGGGGTCTTCGACTGGCTTGTCCTTGCTGGATGGGGCGTCCCCGCTGTCTCATCCCTGGGCACCCAGGGGGTCGAGCGTGTGGCCTCGGCCCTTCGGGGCTGCCCCAGGGTCTTCCTCGCCTTCGACAACGACGAGGCGGGCCTTGAGGCCACCGAGCGGCTTGCGGCCTTGCTTAGCCGGCGGGCCGCCGCCGTCACCCTACCCCAGGGCGTCGGCGACGTGGCCGAGCTTGCTCGCCTTCCCAACGGCCGCTCCCTCTTCCTCGGCCTGCTTGAACGGGCGGCCCGTTCCGCACGGTAGCTGCCGACACTCCCCTCTCGCTTTCCCTCTACAGGGCCTCTCCGGCCCGCTTGCCTGCGGGATTCGCTCCCCCCTCATCCCCACACCACTCTCACAGCCACAGGAGGACCTATGCCCAATGCATGCCGGGCCTTGCCCGCACACGGCTTCCCGTAAGGGCAGCCGCTTCGATTCATCCGCTACAGGAAAGACACATTAGGAAGGAGACACAAGATGTCTAACGGCAACAACAACGGACACCTCAACGGGACGGCGACCAGCGTCGTTCACACCAACGGGAACGGGCACAGGCCCGACACCGCCATCATCGAGGGCAGCGAGTTGCTCTGGGACGGGCTGTCGCCCGCCGTCATCCAGGCGCTCTCACAACCCATCGACTCCTCACTGGTATCCCAGCGCAAGGGACGTGGCGGCAGGACTTTCTCCTACATCGAGGGCCACACCGCCATCGACGAGGCCAACAAGGTCTTCGGTTTCGGCGGTTGGGGATTCGAGCTGGTCGAGAACGTGACCCTTCGCCGCATCGAGACGATGGATGCGAAGACCGGAGAGGTCAGCGTATTCCACGCCTACACCGCACCGGTTCGCGTCACGGTGGCAGGCGCTCTGCCCCGCACCGACATCGGCTTCCACGCCGTGACGGACGAGACGGCGGACGGCCATGATACCGCCGCGAAGGGCGCAGTCACGGACGGCATGAAGCGGGCGCTCCGCAGCTTCGGAGACCGCTTCGGGAACGGCCTCTACGGAGACAAGCAGCCGGTGGTAAACCCGCCCAGGCCGGAGCGCGAATCCACTCAGGCTCAGACCAAGGGTCGCAGCGGGTCCCAGGTTCAAACGCTGCGCAACCGGCTGACCGAGCTGGCCGGAGAGCAGGGCTTCGACGGGGCGCAGGTGCGGGCCGCCGTCAAGAGGCAGACGGGCAAGGACCTGGACGACCTGACGGCGGAGGAGCTTAGGCCACTGGTCGAGGCCGCCGCCAACAAGCTCCGGGAGAGGCAGCAGACGCAGGCAGCCTAGCCCCCATCCAACCGGCGCATGAAATCGAGCGGGGTTCGTCTCCTTCGGGGGCGGCCCCGCTTTCCACTTACAGGAAGGGAGGAATACGAAATGGTGACGACGAACTTGATGTACACGCCCTGGGGTTGGACCCAGGATATTGAGGAGTTAGCCGAGGGAGTCCTGAGAGTCTCCACGCCCAGCCACGGCGGGCTGAAGCTCAGCCGGGAGCGGTGGGATCCCCTTCCCGCCGAAGTCCGGGAGGCGATGCTCGCCCCCACCTTCGCCGAGGAGGATTGCGAGGAGCCCATCGTCAGGACGCTCCTGGGTCTCGGCGACGACCGGGAGCGGGAGCTTGCGTTCAAGGTGGCAGGCTACTTTGACCGTTACACTCCCGCGCTGCCCCACCTGCGGGCCGTCGCCCCTAGACCGCACTTCCACGTCATCGCCTACCGGAACGGTTTCCGCACCGATCCCTTCGGGCGCTTCGACACCAGGGAGGAGGCGGAATCCTTCGCCGCCGATGACGGGAACGGCAGGGGCCACGGACGGCCTCAGGCCGTCGAGTGCAGTGGGAGACTCCCGCTCTGCATGGCCGAAGGGGGCCGGCCATGACCGCAACGACTCGGGCCAGACCCCGCAGCCTGCCAAGCACGACGACCAAGCTGAGCACGGAGTACGGGAGCCTCTTCGTCACGGTCTCCGTGGACGAGGACGGCGA
>JAAXHX010000346.1 GCA_012270635.1 Dehalococcoidia bacterium
CGGATGCGGCAGAGTCCTGTAGGGGAAGTCCGATAGTGGGTGATGACACGACACGTCGTTACCCGTGACACAACGCTATCTGCCCTATCTGCCCTCTCTGCCGTCTGGGGGCCGTAAAGCTGGACATTTTGTCCCGTCGGCGGGGTCTTGTGGGAGCCGAAAACCGCCCGACTTGCCCCTGATTCAGCTATGAAATGGGGATTGACGTATCGCCGTGACGTGTCGCAACGTATCGGGCCGCAAAGTGCGAAACTATGCTAAAAGACCGGACCAAGCCGATGACAACTTGTTTGCCTTTTTGCAACCATGACGTGTCATCCCGTAGAGGAGGAAAGAAGCGATGAATGAGCGTGTCCGGTGGGTTACGAAAGCGGAGGCTGCGGAGGAATTGGAGGTCTCCCTATCGACCCTCGACCGGAAGATCAGGACGGGTGAGGTCGAGGTCCGCCGGGAAGGGCGCAGGGTCTACGTGCGGATGGAGGGGGAGTACATCACCGACGAGGAGTTGCTGCGCCTGGCCATCATAAGGGAGGACGAGCTGGAGCGGACGGTACGGGAGTTGGAGGGGAAGCTCTCCGAGTCGGGAGAGCGAGCGTCGGAGTTGGAGCAGGAGCGAGATGCGGCCAGGGGGTCCGAAGCCGCCGCCATACAGGCGCACAGGGAGCTTGAGAGGGCGTACGGGAAGGAGATGGCCGAGCGCGGGAGGACGAGACGCTGGACAGTCAGGCTCGGCCTGGCTGTTGTCGTGTTGCTATTGGTGGTCGGTCTGCTCACGTGGCGACTGTTCGCGTAGGGCGGATGGACGTGTTCCAAATTCCCTATTTAGTAGCTGTCGCTGCCCCATTGCACCCAGCCATCCCCATGTTCCAATTTCCCCATCCCGCAGGTACTACTGCCCCATGAGCGTGGAAGGAACCCCGGAATCGAATTGCTCGCTCCAATTTAGCGTGACACTCCATTCACCCTGATTTCAGCTACGGAAGCGCTCGATTGCATCTTGTCCACCAAAGTCCAATTGCTGTACACGGGTGGAACGCCGCCCTCGATCCCGCGAATCTCGCGCCTTCTGAAGGCGAGTCTGCGAACGAACCTCTGTCCGCGTGTTCGCCGCCAGAATCAGTCCGCTTTCTATTGCGTTCTAGGTATCCTGTAGCCTACACTATGGCAATGGTCGAGATTCGCCAGACCGAGGTCTACGCCCGTTGGTTCAGGCGGCTTCGGGACAGGCAGGCCAGGGTGAGAATCGACAATAGCATCAGGCGGATGTCCCTGGGGAACCCCGGAGACGTGAGGCCAGTGGGAGAGGGAGTATCCGAGGTTCGCGTCGACTACGGACCCGGCTACCGGGTGTACTTCACGCAGAGGGGAGAGGCCTTGGTCGTCCTTCTGGCCGGAGGCGACAAGGACAGCCAGGAGCGGGACATACGAAGGGCGTTGGAGCTGGCCAGAGGACTCTAGGAGGCAGCAGCTATGGTAAAGACACAGACGAGGCCGTGGGACCCGGCCGAGCACCTGGAGACCGATGAAGACATGGCGGCATACCTGAACGTCGCGCTGGAGGAGGGAGACCTGAGCCTCATCATGGCGACCCTGGGTGACATCGCCCGCGCCCGTAGGATGGCTCTGGTGGCGCAGGAGACGGGGCTTGGCAGGGAGAGCCTCTACAAGTCGCTGTCTGCCGACGGCAACCCAGAGTTCGCCACCGTGCTGAAGGTGGTGCGCGCCCTGGGACTCAGACTTCGGGCCGCAGCAGTGCCTGGAGCGAACGACGCCGCTTGAGGGCGTCGCAGCACTGGACGACACTACCCAGAGACAGACGATTGCAGAGGAGGACGACATGAAGAACATGAAGAAGGAGCACCCACAGCCGCTGACGCCGGCGGCGCTGTACGCCAGGGTGTCCAGCGACCGCCAGGACGTGGACCTGTCCGTATCCGCGCACCTGCGGGCGCTCAAGGAATACGCCAAGGCCAACGGCTACTCCGT
>JAAXHX010000347.1 GCA_012270635.1 Dehalococcoidia bacterium
CGGTCCATCTGGTTGCTGGCGATCCAGTTCAGGGTGTCCAGGGCGCCGGGACCCTTGATCTCGAACTTGGCAAAGGCGGTCTGATCGATCATGACGACCCGTTCGCGCGCGGCGCGGTGCTCGGCGTAGACGACGGGAGACCAGTTCTTGGCCTCCCAGCCCTCGCGGTGGGGGGCGGGGTCGCCGTCCAGGAGCTTTTCGTTGGCGGCGTACCACTGGGGCCGCTCCCAACCGGTCACCTCGAAGAACTGCGCCCCGAGCTCCTGCTGACGGGGGTAGAAGGGGCTGAGGCGCACCCGTCGGGGATCCTCCATCTGCTGGAGAGGGTGGACGATGTCGTAGACCTCCCGGTACTGCTGGGCGGAACGGGCCTTGACATAGGGTTCCGCGCTCATGTGGGGATGGAAGCGGTTGATGTCCGCCTCGTGGGGGTCGATCTCGGGGGAGCCGTACACCATCCACTCGGCGAGGGTTTTGCCGATGCCGCCGGCGTGGGCCACCCAGACGGCCTGAGCGAGCCAGAAGCCCTTGACGTTGGGCGCTTCGCCGAGGAGGGGCATGCCGTCGGTGGTGAAGGAGAACATGCCGTTGATGGGTTCGAAGATCTGGTTGTCGGCGAGGCCGGGCATGAGCTCGTCGATGGCAAGAAGGGAGTCGGCGAAGAGCTCGAGCTTGAAGGGCATGACGGCGGGGGTGACCCGGGCCATTTCGTAGGGGACTATGTCGTCGGCGTTGACCAGGATCGGCTCGTTCTGGTAGGTGCCGACCTCCATGTACTCGAAGTACTCGCGGGCGTACATGGACATGTCCTGGTGCCGGACGCCGGGCCGGGAGATCTCCCTGGTGTGGCCCGCAAGCTCCGGCAGAGGTCCGATCTTTACCAGGGGGTGCTGCATGGGGTAATAGGGGATGGGCAGGCCCACCATGCGCCCGATGCGAGGGCCCCAGATCCCGGCGCACGCCACGACGTGTTCGGCCCTAATGTTGCCCTTGGTGGTGACGACGGTGTCGACCCGGCCGTCCCGGGTCTCGATGTCGGTGACCTGGGTCTCGCCGTAGAACTTCGCTCCCAGGGCCCGGGCGGAGTTGGACATGGCCTCGTCGGCGCGGACGCCCTTGACCAGGCCGTCGGTGGGGTTGTACATGGCGCCGAGGATCTTGTCGGAGAGCATGGGAAAGATGTCCCGGGCCTCCTTTGGTGAAATCACCTCGGCCTCCAGACCCCAGGACTTGCCGAACCCAACCTTGCGCTTGAGCTCCTGGAGTCGTTCGGGAGTCCAGGCGACTTCCAGGCCGCCCACCTTGTAGAAGGGGCACTGGCCATCGACTTCAAGGGAGTTGAAAAGCTCGACGGAATACCTGGCGGTCTCGGAGTAGAACTTGGAGGGATTTATCTGAAAGATGAAGGCGGGGGCGTGGGAGGTGGAGCCCCCGGTGTCGGGGAGGGGGCCCTGGTCGAGGACGACGATGTCCGTCCAACCCAGCTTGGCAAGGTGGTACGCGACGCTGCAACCGGCAATCCCGGCCCCGATAATCACAACTCTGGCGTGGTCTATCATCGATTCGGGCCCCTTCTCGCTGATTTTGAATTGGGCCGTGCAATTTTAACAAGGGCCGGGGCGCGAGTCGACAATACGGGCAACAGGGACTGTGGTACATTGACGCCATGAACAGCCCGACGGCGCCCGGCGTAGGACCCTACCGCGTCGGCATGGGATGGGCCAGCATCAAAACCTTCGTTTTCGGAGGCCCCTGGTGAGAGGGGCGGCGGCGATGGCGGCACGGGAGGAGGGAGGTCGGGAGGGGTGGGACGTACTCATCTACTTCACGGTGGGGTTCGCATCGGTGCTGGTGGCGACGACGTCGCTGGGGTTGTTCCTGCCCGACATCAATGACGA
>JAAXHX010000348.1:0-3260 GCA_012270635.1 Dehalococcoidia bacterium
GTCGGCGTGCACGGTCGGGAGTTCGCGTCCACCCTCGACGCCCTTGCCCGCTACTCCTCGGAAGTCGACTTCATGCAGACTCACCAGTTCCCTCTCACCGACGTCACCCAAGCCTTCGACACCGCCCTGGACAAAAGCTCCGGCGCCATAAAAGTCACTGTGCTGCCGGGGTGAGGAGTCGGGCCAGCTCATGCTGAGCCTGCCGAAGTATGAACGGGGGAGGCCCCACACATCGAGCATTCCGACCGGGACCCCCGGCCCGTCGCCCGGTTACCGAAAGAATGGCTAAGCCTGCTGCTTACCCCCCCGTGTATAATCCCACCGAGAGAGGGAACCCGAGCATGCGAGAGCACCCCATCGTCGACGCTGACAGCCACGTTCTCGAGCCTATGTCTATATGGCAGGACGGCCTGGAACCCGAGTTCCGGGCCCGCGCCATTCGCTGGGCCACCGACGATAACGGGCGCGAGGTCATGATCGTCGACGGCAAGCCCGCCCGGCAGTTCATGCTCCGCAACGGCTGGATGGGAAGCCCCGAGGTCCCCGGGGGCCGGGTGTTCGAGGACCGCGTCACCTCGGTCCTCGGCGCGGCCAACGGCTCCGACCGCGTCCGTATGCTCGACAACGAGGGTATCGACGTCACCCTCCTCTACCCGACCCTCGGCATCCAGTGGGAGCCCGAATTCCAGGACTACAAGCTCGCCGCCGCCCACGCCCGCGCCTACAACACCTGGATCACTGACCTCTGCCGCCCCTACTCCGACCGCCTGGTCCCCGTGGCCCACGTCGTCGCATCGGATGTCGATGAAGGTGCGGCGGAACTGGAGAGGGCAGCGGGGCTGGGGGCCCGGGGGGGGATGCTCAGCGGCAGGCCCATCAACGGCGTCCCCTACGGAGACTCCTACTACGACCCCCTCTGGGCCCGGGCCTCGGAGTCCCGCATTCCCCTCGCCCTACACGTCATGGGCTACCCCAAGCACCTCGGCTATGACATGTACCCCGACACCAGCCCGAAGATCGCCTGGTGGGGCTTCGTCACCCTCGGGCTGGAGGTCGTGATCGGCCTGACCACGCTGTTCCAGGGAGCCGTCTTCGAGCGGTTCCCTGACCTGCGCATCGTGGTGCTGGAGGCGGGGTCGGGCTGGCTGCCCTACTGGCTCGACAGGATGGACGAATACACCGAGCTCTTCACCTACGCCACATCCCTGTCCATGAAACCCACCGAATACTTCCAACGCCAATGCTGGATCTCTTTCGAACCCAGCGAGGAGATGATGCCCGAGACCATGGACTTCATCGGCATCGACAAGTTCATGTGGGCCGGAGACTATCCTCACACCGACTCCGTCGCCGAACCGGTCCGTCTCCTCACGAACATTCTCGCGCCCCTGTTCCAGGAGGACCGATGGAAGGTTCTCGGCGAGACGGCGGTACACCTCTACGGCCTCTAACCACTGCCCATCTCCCCGCACCCTCGATAAGTCCTTTGCGCAACTGCCAAGACAGACTAATATCGCGGTGGGGTCCCATAGCTATAGCGGCTGGATCCCACCACCCCTGAATTCCTGCTTCCGCAGGAATGACGATTGTACAAGGATACCTGGACATGATAAGGCTAAAATGAAGGTGATTCTTCATCATCCACACCCCCTCCGTCATCCCGGCCCCCGAGCCGGAATCCATCCCCGGGGCCGCTCGTGCTGAGCCTGTCCAAGTATGAGCGGAGGGGCAGGGTTCAACACAGCACGTGCGTACGAGGCCATCTGCTCGACCCTTCGACTAGGCTCAGGGTGAGCGGGGGGCGTGGTGGTTACAGGTAGGAGGAAAAGGAACAATCGGGGAGGTGGGGCCGCTCATGCTAAGCCTGTCCAAGCATGAGCGGGGGCGACGTCCCGCCCCCCCTTGACGGAAGAGCTTTCCCGACAAGATTATTGCAATGACTTGCAACAGCAATCAATCGCATGTATAATGTCCTCAGAGGATAAACCCCACTGAAAGAGCCCTCACCAGGGAAGGAGCGCCCGATGATAAAGATCCACAACGTCCACAAGGAAATTGAAACCCTGACCCCTATAGCCAACCGCGGAGAGCACAGCCCCGAGGAAGAGGTTGTCTCGGCCTTCGCCATCCTCGGCAGGGGCGATTTCCGTCATGCAGCCATCAACCTCGGGACATTCGATGGCGACGCCGGCTGGGAGCGACACGTTCAGGGCGACGAGATCGTGCATGTAGTCTCCGGGGAGACCGACATCCAACTCCTGATTGATGGCGAGAAGCAGACCATACAGGTCAGCGCGGGTGACCTGCTGGTCGTACCCCAGGGCGCCTGGCACCGGTTGCGGTCCGAAAGGGGCGTGACCGTCCTGACCGCCACCCCCGAGGGCCACGAAGACCACGCTTTCGTCGACGACCCCAGGACCCTGTACCCCTGCTAAGGGGTCTTATACTGGAGCCGGAGGGGCCGGGGCTCACTCCCACGGGGCCCGAAACCCGACGGAGCCGCCGCGTCAAGCGTGTCCAATCCAGGAGATTGCGCTTCTCGCCGCCCCCCAGCCCCGTCCCCTCATGCTAAACTCCACGTATCGTGGCTGGCAAAGCAGGATGTGAAGGCGACCCCCAGATCGAATGGGGGTACTCTGGCCCCGGCGCCCCCGAGCATTGGGCCTCGCTCTCCACCGACTTCGCCGCCTGCGCCAACGGCAAGCAGCAATCCCCCATCGACATCACCGGTTATCAGACGGGCGGCCCCGGCCCCATCTCCTTCTCCTTCACCCATGCCGAGGCAACCTTACGCAACGACGGTCGGCAGGTCCACGTGGACTATACGCCCGGCAACACGTCCATACTCGAGGGGCGGGTTTTTGGGCTGAAGTCGGCGCACCTCCACTCGCCCTCAGAGCACCTGATGTATGGTGAGAGCTTCGCCGCCGAGCTTCACATGGTCCACGCCGACTATGGCGACAACTTGGCCGTGGTCGGTCTTCTGCTCACCCTGGGAGACGCCAGCCCCGTAGTGCAGTCGATTCTCGATGCCGCCCCACCGAACGGAGAGACCGCCAACGCCCCCATCCCCCTAGTCCTCCCCACCGACCTCTCCTACTACCGCTACGACGGCTCCAAGACCACCCCACCCTGCGACGAGCCCGTCGACTGGTACGTTCTCCGCCGCCCGATGACCGTGTCCCGGGAGCAGGTGGCAAGTCTGCTTTCGCTGAGCGGAGGCCCCAACAACCGCCCCGTCCGGCCCATAGGCGACCGCG
>JAAXHX010000348.1:3270-5709 GCA_012270635.1 Dehalococcoidia bacterium
AGGGTAGGCTACGGGACCTCGTTGCCGGCAATCAGGGTGCTGGCCGCGGCGAACATCCCCCCCGGCCCGTGGGCTATGCCTATCTTGGCGTCCTTCACCTGCCGCTCCCCCGCCTCGCCCCGCAGCTGCCGGGTCAGCTCTATCAGCGTGAAGATGCCGTACATCCCCGAGTGGGTGTAGGACAGGCCGCCCCCGTTGGTGTTCATCGGGAACTCACCGCCCGGGGCCGTCCTCTGCCCCTCGACGAAAGGCCCGCTCTCCCCCGGCCCGACGAAGCCCAGGTCCTCCAGCGCCAGCATCGGCGTGAAGGAGAACGCATCGTATAGCTCCGCAACATCGATCTCCGAGTGCTTCACCCCGGCCATCTCGAAGGCCGCCTTCCCCGAAACCCGCGCACAGTCCGAGGTCGTCATGTCCCTCATGCTGGACACTCTTTCGTGGGAGACCGCCTCCCCCGTCCCGAGAACGTACACCGGCTTGTGCTTCAGATCCCTGGCCCGGTCCGCGGTGGTGAGCACTATCGCCCCTCCGGCGTCGGTTACCAGGCAGCACATCAGCAGGGTGAAGGGCCAGCAGATCATGCGGGCCTGCATCACGTCCTGGATGGCGATGGGGTCCTTCATCCGGGCCTTGGGGTGCATCATCGCCCACTTCCGAGTCGCCACCGACACCTCCGCCAGCTGCTCCCGCTTCGTGCCGTACTTGTGCATGTGCCGGGTCACGGGTATGGAGAAGGTGGTAGTCGGCCCGAAGGTGCCGAACGGGTCCTCGAACTGGCCGTTGTGGGTTGCGCTCTCGTCGGAGGGCAGGGGCAGACCCACGCGGGAGCGTCCGCTTTCGCCGTGGCTGATGACCGCCGTGTTGATCACCCCCGCGCCCAGGGCCAGCATGGCGTGCTCCACGTGCATGATGAAGGAGCACCCCCCGACAATGGTACTGTCAACGTAGCGGGGCACGACCCCCAGGTACTCGCACAGGTCGTTCACCGTGGTCTCCGGCGAGCCCCCGGCCATGAACAGGCCGTCCACGTCGCTCAGCTTCAGCCCCGCATCGTCCAGGGCGTTGCGGACCGACTCAGCGTGAAGGGTGAGGACCGACTTTTCGGGCAGCTTTCCCATCTCGTCGGACTCGGACGCTCCGACGATGGCGACCTTACCGCGCAAATCTTTCGGGGCCATCTTCAGTCTCCTTATAGCGTCAAGCGGATCATGCGGGCCGGAACTGGGGCAGCGTCACCTCTTCCGTCACGTCCAGGTAGACGATCTCGACGGGCATGTCGCAGTGGACCTTCTCCGGGTCGGGCTCAATGTCGACCAGGTTGCTCATCATCCGGGGCCCCTCTTCCAACTCCACCACGGCGATTACGTAGGGGTCGGGCCCGAAGCCCGGGGCGGGCCTGTGATTTATCACGAAGGAATAGAGCGTCCCCTTCCCACTTGCTTCGAACCACTCTACGTCGGGTGAAAGGCAGCCGGGACAGAAGGGTCGGGGGTAGAAATACGCCTTTTGGCAGCCCTGGCAGCGCTGTATGAGCAGCCGGTGTTCCTTGAGCGCGTCCCAGTAGGGCTTGGTCTCGGGGGTTGGAGTGGGCAGGGGTCGATTAGTATCCGCCAATGGGGCCACCTCCCTGGGCATTCGTCTGGAGTTAGGAATTGGCCTATCCTATCGCCCGCCCGTTCCCGGTGTCAATCTGAACGGCCCGGTATCTCTCTCATTCCCGTACCCGGCAAGGACGTATGCTCCCCGACTAACTTTCCGTCCCATCGTGCGTTTACTCCCTTGGAAAGCTCAATCTTGATATCTCCTTGATACCTTGTCCTCAAATGGCTACCATAGTGAGACGAACGGAAATCTCATGCCCATGCCTAATGCGATGAATTACAAAACCCACCGGAACATCTCGCTCGCAGCCCTGACCCTTGCCCTGGTCGCCCTATTGATCGTCGCGGCCTGCGGCGGTGCGGAGGCCACTCCTGAAGCCGCAGACATCGCGCCGACCACATCCCTACCCCCCACCACAGTCCCGCAGCCCGCCGCGTCAGCCCCGGTCTCGACGGTCGGCCCCGGAGGCGAGTTCACCCGACTCTTCTCCGACCCCCCCACCCTCGACCCCGCCCTCACCTCCGACACCAGCTCCGCCTTCGTGGTGATAGAGGTCTTCAGCGGCCTCGTCACCATCGACTCCGATCTCAACATCGTCCCCGACATCGCCACTAGGTGGGACGTCAGCAACGACGAGCGCACCTACACCTTCCACCTGCGGAACGACGTCAAGTTCCACGACGGCAAGGACGTCACCGCCCACGACTTCAAGTACTCCATGGAGCGGGCCTTGGACCCCGCCACCGAGTCCACCGTCGCCGACCTTTATCTCAACGACATCGTCGGGTCCTCAGCCAAGCTCAAGGGCGCAGCCAACAGCGTCAGCGGCATACGCGT
>JAAXHX010000349.1 GCA_012270635.1 Dehalococcoidia bacterium
ATCCTACTCCGGCTCTATGTAGATGAACCTGAGCTTGGGGATGGGGAGGGGCGAGAGGACGTAGCCCTTGACATGGGGCTTGATCAGGATGTACCGGTCGCCTTCGTACCAGCGGGGTATCCAGGGCACGTCGTTCACTATGAGCTGCTCGGCCTGCTGGTAGAGGGAGATGCGAGTCTCGACGTCCTTCTCGGTGCGGGCCTGTTCCAGGAGCCTGTCGACCTCCATGTTGGCGTAGCCCGTGTGGTTGTTGGCGCTTTCGGAGTGGAAGAGGATGTCCAGGAAGTTCTGGGGGTCCGGATAGTCGGCGACCCAGCCGAGGGTGAACATCTGGTAGCGGCGCCGGTCGACGTCGTTGAGGAAGGTGGCGAACTCCGACTGCTGCACTTCCACGTTCACGCCGAGGAGCTCCTGCCAGACGGCGAGGATGACCTCGGTGTCCAGCCCCACTGCGCCCCCGCCCCCGGGAACCGACAGGACGATGGTCGGGAGCTTAGCGGCGGCCATCCTGGAGGCCTCGGATAGGGCGGTCAGGCGCGACTCCTCGTCGAGGGCGGTGTCAGCCTGCATGAGGAACTCGGCGACGTCGGGGTCCCCGCGGCCGTAGCCGGACTCGGCCAGGGACCTCATGGCATTCTCGATGTCGTAGTGGATGCCCTGGAGGTTCTGGTTGTGGC
Organism: Dehalococcoidia bacterium; assembly: GCA_012270635.1. Next base: position 678 of record JAAXHX010000349.1, read on the forward strand.
CCGGGAAGCCGGGGGGCAGGATGCCGTAGGCCGGGACCACCAGGTTGGAGAGCACGGCCTCGGCGATAAGCTCCTTGTTGATGGCGAGGGCCAGGGCCTTGCGCACCTTGGGGTCGTCGAAGGGGGGCATCTGGGTGTTGAGGCCGAAGTAGCTGACGCTGTAGTCGGGGGGAGTGATCTGCAGGTCGCGGTTGATCGGCTCCGTGGGGTCGAGGACCCGGTCTATGTCGGCCAGCCCGACGCCCGTGAAGTCGATCTCGTTGTTCTCATACATGGTCATGCCGACGCCGCCGCTCAGAAGAAGATTGACGGCGTCCAGGTGGGCGGGCTCTTTGTAGTAGAGGTCGTTCCTTTCGAGCCGGATGCGCTCCCCTATCTCCCACTCGGCGAGGCGGAAGGCCCCGGTGCCGTTGGGCCGGGAGGTCCAGTCGGGGCCCGACTCCACGTTCTCCTGGTCGACGACGAAGGCGGTGGAGTAGGTGAGTTTGGCAAGGAAGTAGGGCTTCGGGGCATCGATAGTTATTTCCAGGGCGTAGTCGTCCAGGACGCGTATGCCGCTGACGCTGTTGGC
>JAAXHX010000350.1 GCA_012270635.1 Dehalococcoidia bacterium
CAATACAGGGGGAGAAGAAGTCCGGCGCTCTCTTTGCCAAAGCCGCCGGTCGTATAGACGGCAGCAATGCACGGGAATTCCAGGACGCCCTGGAGACCTTCCTGGAAGGCGAGGTGACCGCCTTGGTCCTGGACCTGGAGAAGCTGTCCTACATCAGTAGCGCCGGCCTCAGAGTCATACTATTAGTCTTTAAGAAGTTGCAACGGTCGTCTGCCAAGTTTGGCGTTTGCTCCCTTTCAGACTCCATTGGTGAAGTGTTCCAGATCAGCGGGTTCGACAAGATCATCCCGACTCACCGCACCCAGGCCGATGCGCTCTCCGCTATCAACGGCTGACATCGGCCCTCGCCCCGAGACCGACTCTCCTCTTCGGCGCAAGTGCAGGGCCTTGGGTTTCTAGCCCTCTCACAGCACAGGAAAACACCCTATGCCTATGGAGCCGCCATACAAAATCCTGGTAGTAGACGACGAACCGGACCTCGAGCCTCTCATGCTCCAGCGCATGCGCCGGGACATCCGCCGCGGTCAATATGAGTTCGTCTTTGCCCACGATGGCCATGAGGCCCTCGAGCGCCTCAACGAGCATAAAGACGTGGACATGATCCTCTCCGACATAAACATGCCCGGCATGGACGGCCTCACCCTCCTCGACCAGATCCCCCACGTCGACCCCGAACTTCGCGCCGTAATGGTCTCCGCCTACGGCGATATGAAGAACATTCGAACGGCCATGAATCGGGGCGCCTTCGACTTCGTAACCAAGCCCATCGATTTCGAAGACCTCAGGGTCACCATCGAGCGCACCCTACGGCACATGGCCGAATGGCGCGAGGCCCTCGCCACGAGGGACAAGCTCGTCGCTCTCCAGAACGAATTGGACGTTGCCCAAAAGATCCAACAGTCCGTTCTGCCAACCGAGTTTCCAACCAGCGACGCATACGAGATGGACGCCCAGATGCAGCCCGCTAGAGAGGTGGGCGGCGACTTTTATGACATCCTGCGCCTAGACAATGGCCGTGTGGGCCTCTCCGTAGCCGACGTTTCCGATAAGGGCGTTCCCGCCGCTCTCTTCATGATGTCCACCCTCACCCTTCTGAAAGGCTCCGCCATCGGCATCGGAGCACCGGGCGGCGTCCTGACCGAAGTGAATAATCTTCTCAATGAGGAGAACGAGACGGCTATGTTCGTCACTCTTCTGTACGCCGTCTTCGATCCAGCCAACGGTCTGTTGATCTACGCCAACGGGGGTCACAACTCCCCGCTCATAGTCCACGCGGACGGCAGTTCCACGCTCCTGCCCGCAACGGGCGGCATCGCTCTCGGAGTAGTTCCCCAATTCAAGTTCGAGGAGAGCTCGTTCATCCTGGACCCGGGGGACACCATCATCCTGTACACCGACGGCATCACCGAGGCCATGAACGCGGAAGAGGAAGAGTTCGGACTTGACCGGCTCCGCCAGATTTTCAGCGAGTCTCCCCCCGAGAGTCCCCAGGAAACCAACAACGCCATCTTCGAAGCCGTCAGGGCCTTCGCAGGCGACACCCCCCAGTCCGACGACATTACGTGCCTGGTATTCCGGCGGAGCGAGTCCTGAGCCTTGAGCGCCAACCTGTTCCTCAAGGTCAAGCCCGACCGTGAAGAACTCAACGGCATCGCCGCCGCCGTGGAGGCGTTCTCCATCGACGAGGACTGGTCCCCCGACCTTCTGTTCCGCGTAAACCTCGTCATAGAAGAGTTGGTCCTCAACATCATGGACTACGGCTACGATGACGATGGCGCCGAGCACGAAATCGAGATATCTCTCAAGTCGGACCACGAGTCGGTCACTATCGACATTACGGACGAGGGCCGCGCTTTCGACCCCCTGAACGATGCCCCCGAGCCCGACGTCACCACACCTCTTGAAGAACGCGCCGTCGGCGGCCTCGGGGTATACCTGGCCCGAACCATGATGGACGAGTTGACATATCGCCGCGAGAACAGGCGCAACCATCTGACACTGGTCAAGCGCCGAGAGGAATAGCCCACAAAGGCCAATTTATCTCGTCTCCCCACTCCTTAAAGGTAGACCCCAAAGAATCGGCCCCCGCGCCACGGGCGGGGGCCGATTCTTTGGTCATTGTACGCAGTCGGGCGTCAACCCGGCTGATAGTGGAAATAGGTGGACGCCACCAGGTCATGCAGGGTCCGGCAGTACCCCCCCACCTGCTGCAAGAACGTTACGGAGTCTTCCCTATCGGGCCAGTCGTAGTCCACCAGGGCCCCCAGCCTGCCCGCGTGTCGTCGGGCGGCCGCACCGGCCCCTTCGTCGGGCGGCGGGCCAAACCCCGACAGCTCCTCCGCAGCCCGGCCCACCGACCGGTGCAATGAGCTCGGCAGCTGGGGGTCCGCTACCAGCAGGTCCAATACACGGCCCGCCCGAACGTCCACTCCGTG
>JAAXHX010000351.1 GCA_012270635.1 Dehalococcoidia bacterium
TGTTGGGGTCCAGCGTCCAACACGATTGGCTCGTAGGCACCCTCGGCCGCAGCCAGCGATTCTTCATGGATCATGAAAACGTGACCCCGGGCGTCGGAGAAGATCGCGGTCCAACCGTGACTGTTGACGTAGTGAATTGGCCGCTCTTCCGCGATCTCCAGCGAGTGGCGTGACACGGGCTCACTGACGAGGTCGTAGTGATCGCCGTGTGGCACGAGGAACACGCCGCCGTCGAAGACGTGGACCCGGTCGTCGCCGTCCTCCGGCCCGCGGGCGAGAACGATGGCGTAGCGATGAGTGGGGCTGGCGTACACGTTCGCGCCGGGTGCGGCGACATCGAACAGTCCACTGTCAACGTCGTCGGTCGATAGATCAATCACGGAGAGGTGCGCTTCTACTCCGTCCGCAACGAGCAGACGCCCAACGGCCATCTTGTCATGGTCGTCGTGGTCGTCGTGGTCGTCATGGTCATCGCCGCCCTCATCCATGTGATCGTCGTGATCATCGTGATGGCCTTCCTCGGAGAATTCCAGGGGGCCGACACCCTCGCCAAGCGCGACTATCCTTGATGGATCCGCACTAGCGTTGTGCACCAGGTCCTCCAACCAGATAGCCTCAAGGCCAAGACCGATGGACAACACAACGTCCGCGTCCGCAACATTAGAAACGTCGCGAGCCCCTGGCATGATATTGTGCGGATCGCTGCCCGGCGAATGCAGGCTGAAGACTTCAATCCTGTCCCCACCTACCACCTCGGCCCAGTCGGCTACGATGTTGGAGGTTGTCACCACCTTCAAAGGCGGGCCTGAGGGCGTGGCTGTATCAGCGCCCGTCTGGGTTGGCTGAGCGCTTGTAGACGCAGCGGCAGTTGTGGCAGTTGGCTGTGCTCCTTCCGTTCCCCGTGCGTCCTGGTCATCTGCGCAGGCAGCCAGGAACGCCACACCGAGCACGACAAGACCCACAGCCAAAACCTGCGACGTCTGGCGCAGGTTTTTAATGATATTAGATATCATTCTCATTCCAAATGTCCTCTCCTTATAACTATGTACGGTTTCTCATGGCAACGAGACATGATATCAGATAAAAATTGCCTTTGTCAACATCAATTTTTGTCTCGGAGTCTGCACCTTCTATGCGCCGCCGTAGGGTGGTCGGGGTGACGGGACTTCAAGGCAGGTAAATAGTCTCTCCCGCTGTGGCAACCTCTTTGATCGGTGGCACGGAGGCGCTGCCATCGGCGCCAGGCAGCGCTTAAACGATGCGTTTGCCGCCTTGGGCAGACGTTCCCTACAGGGAGAACACCCAGCCGAAAGTCCGCGATTCAGTCTTGGCGGGCCCACCGGGCCCGTCGTCCAGAGACGACCCCAGCGCCCCTCAGTGCAGACGCATGCGGGCCGGCCTATGGAAATCGCTTAGTCCCCGACCGAGAAGCCGGTCTCGGCGACCTTGCGGTCACCGTGGTAGACAAACACCCAGTACCGGCCGGGGGCGAGTCCAAAGCTGGGAGGAGGAGGGTCCAAGGGGATCCACTCGGCGTGCCAGGTAGAACCGGGGGAGATGGTAAACCGCAGCGTTCGGCGATAGAACGCAAAGCCGTCTTCGAAATGGCCCACAATGGAAAGCGTGATCTCGCGAGGATCTATGGGGGCGGGGAAGGTGAAGCCGAGCATGAGCACCGGGCCGCCTTGGTCGCTCCGCTTGGAGAGAACGGACACGGGAGTCCCGTCGGGCAGTACGATCTCCGATGTCACAATGGTTACCTCGGAGTCTTCCAGGTAGGGGGTGACCGGTTGCGTGTCGCTTGGCATGACGCCGCGTGGGGGCGGGCCGTTGTACCACCGGTCTACGATGGCGTCGATGTCCTCGGCCTGGTCTGGGGCTGCCTCTTTGAACGCCGCACGGAAGCCGTCGACGTTGTCGTCAGCAGGGCTTGAGACCTTCAGATAGAGGTTGCCGAGTCCAACCCTGAAAAGTTCCGCGCCCAGGGTACGGTACAAGTCAGCGAAGATGCGTTTGCCGAAGGCGTACATGCAATCGTAAGACCCGGATACCTCAAACTCAGCGATGGTGTTGGTGAGCGCGCAGGGGTAGTTGTTGGCATCGATGGGCCTGCCGGTCCTGGGATAATCGACGATATCCTCAATGATGCCTGCGCCACCCTCGGAAATCCACGACCACCGACTGCCGAAATAGTAGTGGCCGACCTCGTGAATGATGGCGCCGGAGAACCAGTTGCCTCCCCAGTCGCGTCCCTCAACATAGGCGGGCATGGAGATGTAACGGCCAAAGTGGGCGGCGCGACCTTCGAAAGGATCGAAGAGGACCCGGACTATCTCTGCGGGCAACGGCTCTCCCATTAAGGCCTCGGTCCCAAGGACGGCGTACTCCAGGTCATCCATGCTGCGCGGCGCCCCTTGGCCCTCGCGGATGATGACGAAGGGCGTCGGACCTGAATGCGGCAGGTCGATGATGCGCTCCTCCGCGGTGACGCTAAACTCGGGGTCGTCAATGGTGCGCAGGGCGGACGCGACGCCGGCGCCGCCCAGGATGCGGCCGAGCATCCAGTTCTCAGCGTCCTCGAGGCCATCCTGTATCCACGCAGCCTCGGTGACCAGTCGGACTACTTGATGGGCCAGAGTCACGTCGTCGCCGGACACGCGCTGAGCAATTTGCCAGAAAACATCCCACTCTCGGTCCGTCAGCCCATCCCTGATCCACGGGGTGTCGAGCAGCGCTCTCACCGTTCCGACGGCTATGGTTTCATCCTCGTATGCCGTAAGCCATGCGGTGTCTACCAGCAGCAGGCGCTCGGGTTCGACAATCCCGTCTTGAAACCAGGGTTCTTCAACAAGGGCGTTGACCAAGCGCAGTCGCGGATCAACGGCATCGACACTTAAAAGCGGGTGGACGCCCGAAAGGAGTTGCAGTTCCGTCTCATCCAGGCCATCTGCAACCCAAGGCTCTTGTCGCAAGGTCCTGGCGGCAAGAAGAAAAGCGGGAACACCCGTCTCGCTGTACGAGCCGGCTCCCCAATGGAGCGCTGAAAGCAAACTGAGTTCAACTTGCCCAATGCCGTCCAGCACCCAAGGTTCCTCGGCCAAGGCCGCCATGAGCGAGGCTGCCGCCGCGGCGATTTCTTCGCTGTCGATCGCACCCCAGAAGGCAAGGTCGAGAAGCCCTCGCTCCCCATTGGATAGGCCGTCCAGCACCCAGGGTTCGCCGGCCAAGGCGCCCAGCAGTAGGGCCGCGGCCTCGGCGCTCTCTTGGCTAAGAAGCACTCTCCAAGAGGCTGCCGCAAGAAGCCCTTGCTCTTCATCGGATAGGCCATCCACCACCCACGGTTCCGCGGTCAGGACCTCTAGCAGCCGGGCCGCATCTGCCGAACTCTTTTCGCTATCCACCCCGCCCCACGGCGCGGCCTCGAGAAGCCCTCGCTCCTCATCGGACAGGCCATCCAACACCCAAGACTCATCGACCAGAGCATCCAGCAGCAGGGCCACCGACTCGGCCCGCTCTGTATTGTCCACCTCGGCCCACGGCGCAACCCCGAGCAAGCTCCGCTCCCCATCGGATAAGCCGTCCTCCACCCAAGGTTTGTCGACCAGAGCGCCCAACAACAGGGTCGTCAACTGGGCCCGCTCTGCGCTGTCCACCTCGCCCCACGGCGCAACCCCGAGCAGCTCTCGCTCCCCATCCGATAGGCCATCCTCCACCCACGGCTCGTCTGCCAGCGCACCCAGTAGTAAGGCCACCGATTTGGCCCTCTCTTCGTTATCCACTTCGTACCACGGCGTAGCCCCTATAAGCTCCCGCTCCCCATCCGACAGGCCGTCCAGTACCCACGGTTCCCCGGCAAGGGTGCCCAATAGCCGGGTCACAGCCTCGGACATCTCTTCACCGTCTACCTCCCCCCACGGCGCGACCCCGAGCAGTTCCCGCTCCCCATCCGATAGGCCGTCCTCCACCCAAGATTCCCCGACCAGTGCGCCCAGGAGCAGGGCCACGGTAACCGCCCTCTCTTCGCTGTCCACCTCTCCCCACGGCGCAGCCCCGAGCAGCTCTCGCTCCCCTTCCGACACGCCGTCTTCCACCCAAGGTTCCCTGACCAATGCGCCCAGCAGTAGGGCCGCCGATTTGGCCCTCTCTTCGCTGTCCACCTCGGCCCACGGCGCAGCCCCTATAAGCTCCCACTCCCCTTCCGATAGGCCATCCTCTACCCACGGCTCGTCGGCCAGAGCGCCCAGGAGCAGAGCCACGGCCTCAGCCCTCTCTTCGTTATCCACCTCGTACCACGGCGCAGCCCCGAGCAGCTCTCGCTCCCCATCCGATAGGCCATCCTGCACCCAAGGTTCCTCGGTCAGCGCGCCCAGCAGCAGGGTCGTCAACTGGGCCCGCTCTGCGCTGTCCACCTCGCCCCACGGCGCAGCCCCGAGCAGCTCTCGCTCCCCATCCGATAGGCCATCCTGCACCCAAGGTTCCTCGGTCAGCGCGCCCAGCAGTAGGGCCGCCGATTTGGCCCTCTCTTCGCTGTCCACCTCGCCCCACGGCGCAGCCCCGAGCAGCTCTCGCTCCCCATCCGACACGCCGTCTTCCATCCACAGTTCCCCGACCAATGCACCCAGCAGTAGAGCCGCCGATTTGGCCCTCTCTTCGCTGTCTACCTCGGCCCACGGCGCAGCCCCTATAAGCTCCCGCTCCCCTTCCGATAGGCCATCCTCTACCCACGGCTCGTCGGCCAGAGCGCCCAGCAGCCGGACCACCGATTCGGCCCTCTCTTCGCTGTCCACCTCCGCCCACGGCGTAGCCCCTATAAGCCCCCACTCCCCATCCGATAAGCCGTCCTCCACCCACGGCTTGTTGGCTAGGGCGTCCAGCAGCCGGGCCACGGCCTCAGCCCTCTCTTCGCTGTCCACTTCCTCCCACGGTGCAGCCCCGAGAAGTCCCCACTCCCCTTCCGATAGGCCATCCTCTACCCACGGCTCGTCGGCCAGAGCGCCCAGCAGCCGGACCACCGATTCGGCCCTCTCTTCGCTGTCCACCTCCGCCCACGGCGCGACCCCAAGCAGTACCCGCTCCCCTTCCGATAGACCATCCAGCACCCAAGGTTTGTTGGTTAGGGCTTCCAGCAGCCGGGCCAAGGCCTCAGCCCTCTCTTCGCTGTCCACCTCATACCACGGCGCAGCGCTGAGAAGCTCCCGCTCCCCTTCCGATAGACCATCCAGCACCCACGGCTTGTTGGCTAGGGCGTCCAGCAGCCGGGCCACGGCCTCAGCCCTCTCTTCGCTGTCCACCTCATACCACGGCGCAGCCCGGAGCAGCCCTCGCTCCCCATCCGACAGGCCGTCCTCCACCCAAGGTTCGTCGGCCAGAGCGTCCAGCAGTAGGGCCGCCGATTCGGCCCTCTCTTCGTTATCCACTTCGTACCACGGCGTAGCCCCTATAAGCCCTCGCTCCCCCTCCGATAGACCATCCAGCACCCACGGCTTGTTGGCTAGGGCGTCCAGCAGCCGGGCCACGGCCTCAGCCCTCTCTTCGCTGTCCACCTCATACCACGGCGCAGCCCCGAGAAGCCCTCGCTCCCCTTCCGATAGACCATCCAGCACCCACGGCTTGTTGGCTAGGGCACCGAACAGGCGAGTCGCGGCCTCTGCACTTTCCCTATTGTCGACCTCCCCCCACGGCGCAGCCCCGAGAAGCCCCCGCTCCACATCCGACAGGCCGTCTTCCACCCACGGCTCGTCGGCCAGAGCGCCCAGGAGACGCCAGAGCTGTGGTGCGCCGCCGGGAGAAGTACGGACTACTGGGGCGATATCCTCAATCAGAGTGGCTTCGGGAGTGGTGAGGCCGTCGTCAACCCAGGGCTCTTGCAGGAGAGCGTTTAAGGCATGAAGGATACCGTGCTCATCGGGGAGATCCCCCTCTCCGAGGTGCGAGAGGACAAACTGTTCGTCCTCCGTGAGGCCGTCGATCACCCACGGCTCCTGTATGAGAGCGCCAAAGGAAGCGGGCTGCCACCGGAGCCTGCCGAGAAGGACAAGGGTGTCGGCGTCTACGCTGTCGACGGTGTCTAGGAAGTCCATGTCGGCGATGCGGAGGGCATCAACCGGATTCTGCCCCGCGAGGAGAGTCAAGCCTTCCACCGAGGCAATCTCGGCGGCATCAAGGCCGTCGGCGACCCAGGACTTTACGATGATGGTGTGGAGGACAGAGATGTCGGCCATGGCCAGGGCCACGAGGCTCTGAGCGGCGTCGAGCTCAGGGTCGTCGATTCCGTCGGCGACCCACGGAAGGGCCGTGATGGCGTTGGAGGTGTCCGGGTGGCGTGCGTCCAACTGTTCGGCCCCGTCAAGCTCCTGCCAGACGGCAAGGTCTGGTGAAGGGAGGAGGGCCCAGACGGCCAACCCGACCCCCAAGGCGACGAGCACGAAGATAACCAGCCCCAGAAAACGCCACCGCATCATCCCTCTTCGATTCTTCA
>JAAXHX010000352.1 GCA_012270635.1 Dehalococcoidia bacterium
AGCCCCAATCGATCGACCAGCAGGCCCACCACGGGGGCGAAGAAGATGTAGACCACGTGCCAGCTTCCGTGCACCAGCCCCATCTGCGCCGAGGTCATGTTCAGATCTTCCTGGATCGGCGTGACCAGGGGAGAGATGGTGCCGAAGGTGAGCCCGAAGGAGAAGTAGAGGGACCAGCAAAGCGCGACCATGAGCCATCGGCTGCGGGGCTTGGGTCTGGGGGTGGGATAGAGGGGAACGGTCGCGGCGGGGGTGGGGGGCGAAGGAGGCATTGGAAGGATAGTAACAGGGCCGCCCCTGCTAGTCCATGACGGGACCCGGGGCGGGGGATAGGCCGGAGCCATATCTGATATCATCGGTGTCGCTCAACCGAGAACCGGGCAAAGCCCGCATATAGATTGCTGAGATGCTTGAGGAGGTTACATAATGTTGACTTACAAGGGCCGGGATATTCCCGAGACCTTCGCCGAGGTGGTCGACCCGAAGCACACCGCCCTGATAGTCCACGAGATGCTCAACGATTTCCTGCGCCCCAACGGCGAGTTCGCCAAGACCATGCCCGACAACGGGCTGGTCAAGTGCCTTCCCGAGCAGGTGGGCCCCGTGGTCAACCTGGTGAACGAGGCCAGGGCCGCGGGGGTGAAGGTGATATACGTCGGGTGGACGAACTATCCCGACAACAGCACCCGCTCCGACCCCGAGATCCGGCTGGCCTACGATCAGATCATGGACGGGACCTACGTCATGCAGCGATGCCTGATGGAGAATACATGGGGCCACGACGTCATAGACGAGGTAAAACCCGCGCCCGGGGACCTGGTGCTCAACAAGTTCAAGCGTGACGCCTTCGCCGGGACCAGCCTGGAGGCCATTCTCCAGTGGAACCGCATCAAGACCTTCATCATCGTTGGGATAGGGGTGCACGTCGGGATCGTCCCCACGGTCAGCAACGGGATGAACAAGGGCTATTTCGTGGTGACGCCCGAGGACTGCATGATCTCCCACGAGCGGGACTGGGTGGAGACGTCCATGAAGTTCTTCAGGATGTGGGGCTTCACCAACCCATCCACGGACCTCATCGCAGCCTGGAAGGGATAGGAAGGCTAGGTAGGGGCGGGAGACTCGCCCTCCAACATGGTCTCCAGTACGTCGTTCGTCCCGACGGAACCGAGGAGGCTCCCGGTCTCCCGGTCGATCACGGGAAACACCGAGACGGAGTGCTCGGCCATCAGCTCCAGGAAATCGTCTAAGGGCTCGTCGGGGTGGGTGAGGATGGGCGTACGGTCCAGAAGGCCGCCGATGGGGGTGGTGGACCAGACCCGGCGGGGAAGGCGGCGGACCCTGCGAAGGGACAGGATGCCCGCCAGCCGACCCTGCTCCCCGGTGACCACATAGTCCTGCCGCTCGGGGCCGGCCCACAGTTCCATGAACTGCTGCACCGTCAAGTCGACGTTTGCAAAGCGTCGGTCCTTCTCCAGGATGTCGTTGACCGTGAGCCCCTGGAGGGAATAGCGCGCGAAGGAGGGCAGGATCATACGGGGGAAGGTCGCCCGACGGGGCTCGGTGGAACGTCTTATGGCTATTCCCATGAGGGGCGGCACTGCAAATATGAAGGCGATCATGAGGAGGGTCAGCAGGGAAAACAGTTCCCGGGAGATTATCCCCGCCTCCAGCAGGAGGTGGAGAAAGGCGATTTCTATGACTCCCTTGCCCATGACTCCCGAGGCCACGGCGAAGGGCCGGGAGAGCCGGGCCGCCGTGACCCCCGCCAGGGCTCCCGCAGCCTTGGCCACTATGACCACCGGAATCACCGCGGCCAGGGTGGAGGCGGGAAGGCCGGTGAAGGACAGGTCCACCTGGGTTCCGGCGGATGCGAAGAACAGGGGGATGAACACGCCCTGGGCCAGCCCGCGAATCGAGGGCAGGATGTCGTTGCGGAGGCGTCGGGGGAGGCCCGAGTTGACCATGCCGTAGACCAGGGCGGCCAGGGCCCCGTCCATCCCGATCCCGTGGGCGCCCCAGGCTACGATGAACAGGCTGCCGATCATCAGCCCCGAGGCAAGCTGGGGCGCTCCCACTATCTTTCTCAGGAAGACGAGAAGCCGGGGCACGACCTTCGCCGACAGAACCCAGGACGCGGCGATGAAGAGGACTATCTCTCCCAGCAGGATCGCAACGTTCCAGCCGCCCAGCCCGCCCGGGCGCGCCGACTCCTCCAGCGCGAAGCCCGCGACCAGCAGCCCTACAATCTCCACCATTACCACCGTGGTGAATATCTCCAGCCCGACGGGTTCCTTCAGACGGCCCAGGTCTCCGAGCACCTTGGCGGCTATGCCCAGGCTTGAAAGGCCCATGAGCGAGGCGAGGGCCACCGCATTCGGCGCGGAGAGGTCGATCAGGAAGAGGAAGACTGCGAGGTTAGCTCCAAAGGGGACGGCAAAGCTGATGAGGGCCGCGGCGAAGAAACGGCCCCTGAGGGTCTCGACGAAGCCGGAAATGTCTATCTCGTCGATGCCGATCAGGAAGAAGAGAAATAAGACCCCGACCTCGAAAAAGAGCTTGGACCCCTGGCCCGGCTCGAACCAGATGCCGAGGATGATGCCGACGACGAGATAGGCCAGAAGGGAGCTCTGTTTGAGCCTGGTGGCCGCGCCTTCCAGCACTTTGGCGCATACCAGGACGAGCCCTATGATTAAGAAATCGCTGACCATGCAGCGAGGTCGGGGAGGGCTCCGGCGATGGACCGGATGTGCTCGGGGGTGGTGCCGCAGCACCCGCCTATGGCCCGCGCCCCAAGTCGGGCCCACTCCTTGGCGTAAGCCAGGTACTGCCCTGGATGCATCGACTCCTCGAAGTCCCAGCCCCTCCCCTCGTAGACGGCGCCTTGGGCGTAGGCCCCTAGCGGCATTTCTCCGTGTCCCTCCAATGCCCTTAGAGCGACCGTGACATTGGGGGCCTGGGAGCAGTTCAGGAACAACACGGAAGCCCCTGCCTCCTTGACAGCGGTCTGGGCATCGAGGATGCTCTCGCCGGACTGGACCCTCCCTTGCTTGTCGACCACGAAACCCGCCCAAGCGGGCATACCGGCCTCCGCTGCGGCAACGACTCCGGCGACGGCCTCGTGGACCTTGGTGCAGGTCTCGACCAGGATGACGTCTACGCCCGCACGGGCCAGGGTTCGGGCCTGCTCTCGATACGCGGACACGCATTCCTCGTAAGGCAGGACGGCGTCGGGGTTGTAGGACTCGCTGAGGGGGCCGAGGGAGCCGGCGACGATCACCCGGCGGTTGGGAGCCGCGGCCCGTGCCTCGAGGGCGGCCTTGGCCGCGAGCCGGTTCACCCGAGCCATGCCCGACGCGTCCCATCCGATGCGGGCCAGCTTCCCGGAGTTGCAGATATAGGTGTTGGTAATTATCACCTCGGCGCCGGCCCGGATGAAGTCTTCGTGGATCTCCCGAATGCCTTCCGGCGACTCCAACATCGCGGCCACCGAGAGCTCGGACGAACCTTCCGCGAGGCCCCGACGCTTTATCTCTGTCCCCATGCCGCCGTCCAGGACCACGAAGTCCCCTCGAGCGAGCCGGGAAGTGAGCGCTGCAAGACTCATGGGCTCTCCTCCGCTAAGACTTCATCTCTTCCAGCACCGTCCTGACGCCCATCTGCAGGTCTTCGAACACTTCTCGGACACTGCGGCGGGCATCTATGGTCTCGAAACCGTACTGCCGGGCGAGGTTACGGAATTCCTGGATCAAGGCGCCCTGGTAGCGGACGAAGCTGGCGTAACGGTCGGGCTCCCTGAGGAAGTCATGCCCCGACTCCCAGTGGTCGAGCTCACGATTTGCCATGACCCGCGGCAGCAGGTGTTCCACGTCCACGTCCAGAAAATAGACCTGGTCCGGCACCATGGCGAACTCCAGCACGTCGTCGAGCCACTGGGCGGGGACGCCCCGGACCCTGGCCCGCGCCATTATGGAGAAGATGTAGCGGTCGCCCAGGAGGACCATGCCGGCCTCCAGCGCGGGCACTATGCTCCTCTCCATCCGGTCCCAGAAGTCGGTGGCGTAGAAGAGGTTGAGGGTGAGGTGGTCGAGGATATGTCCCCGTTTGGCCCGGTCTATGCCGTTGCCCGTCAGGGAGGACCGCCGGAACCCGGTGTCGGAGACGGCGAAACCCTCGGTCTCCAGCCATTCCTTGAGCAGCGCTATCTGGGTGGACCTCCCCACACCGTCGGTGCCCTCTATGACTATGAGGCGACCGGGCATGGCCTTTTCCCCCAGGTCCAGGGGTGTGTGGCCGTAGAACATGGGGACTTTCATCGTAGTCTCTTCTTGGAGGGCTGTTGGTGCAGGCAGTCTTCGTAGAGGGTCAGCCGTCTGTGAGGATAGGGTCGGTAAGGCGCTGGTAGCCTGCGGGAGGGAGATAGCGGCCGGTCAGGCCCGTGCTGGCGAGGGCATCGGGGACCGTGTGACTGTCGAACTGCATGATGCCCGGTAGCAGGGGCTCGACGTATCCCCTGACCTGCTGTTGCTGCACGGCGATGGTCTGGGTGGCGTCTATAGTGATCAGGCCGAACTCCTCCGCGAGCCTGTCGTATTCCTCCAGAAGTCGGCCCTGGAACTTGCGGAAGGACTCCTGCCGACTGGATGAGAGGCCGAGGTCCTGCCCCGATTCATAGAAGCCAAGCTGGTCCCGACCTGTGACGATCCGGCGTATCGATTCTTCCAGAGGGACCTTGAAGTAGAAGGCCAGCGAGGGCCGGATGGCGAAGGAGTAGACGCGGCGCAGCCAGTCTCCGTTGACCCCGCGGGCCGTGTCCCGGGCGAAGGCGGTGTAGACATAGCGGTCGGCCAGGACGATGGTGCCCGACTTGAGGGCGGGTATGACCTGGGTGTAGACCCTGTTGGCGAAGTCGGCGGCGTGGATCAGGCTGAAGGACATGGGGGTCAACATTCTTTCCTGCTTGCCCCGCTTGGTGGTCCGCTTGACTATTGGCGAAGAGTTCCACTCCGTGAAGATGGTGACGTAACCCAGTCTCTTCAACCATTTGCCCAGCAGGTCGATCTGGGTGCTCTTGCCGGACCCGTCTATCCCCTCCACGATGATCAGGCGGCCGGGGTATTTGCCATCCTGGGGATGGCTGCCATATCGCTGACCCATTTGGAAGCTTGCATTCGGGTGGTTTTCCGCCATCTCTACCCCCGTACGATGCTCAGAGGTTGATCGAACTCCGAGTTCCAGCGTTCGTGCAAGTGGGGCGCCGAGGCCCGGGCCCATGCCGGAGTGACAATGGTAATTGTCGCGTCATTGTCAGCCTGGGACCCCTTGCCTTCCTCCCGCGAGATGGTAACACATTCCGGTGGAAATTCAGGCGCCAGGCGCCGCTCTATTTCGTCGGTGGCCAGGAGGATCGCCGCCGCCCGGCCGACCAATCGCTTGTCGTTGCGGGTCAACACTTCCGAGTCCAGGAAGGGTCCAATCAACGTCTTGTCCTCGGCGGCCAGCAGTATGGCGGCTATCTGGGCGCACTCCCTGTGGGTGAACCCGGGCAGGTCGGACCTGGTGACCAGGGCGGCGGCCCTGTCGTAGCGATTGTAGAAATCGATGGAGCTGCCGATGTCCAGGAGCAGGGCGGCGCACCGGAGGGAGGAGGTCAGACGGCGGTGATGGCCCTGCCAAGCCGTCTCCGCGATTCGCCCGGCGATGTTTGCCCTCCGGGTCCCCCGTCGCGAAAACCGGGGCGCGAATCGCTGGACGAGGTCGGACAGGCCGTCGGCCCGTACCCGTGAGCGTTTTGGCAAAGAGACCCGCCGATTCTTTCCAATGGGAGAAGGGTGACGGGCGAGCCCTTCCCGCAACCCCTGCCCCGAGACGACTATTCCCTTGGCCTTCGTGTGGGTGAGCAGGGCCTGGGCAATGACCGCTCCTCCCACTATGGAGTGGGTGCGCTGGGGGTTCATGCCAGGTATGTCGGCGCGCTGGGCGCTGGTCGCCGAAGCCAGCATCTCCATGAGGACGCCGAGTCCGTCGGCGTCGATATAGTAGCCGTGCATCTTGGGTACGGGATGGGCGGTGCGTCGGCGGTCCAGCTTGGCCAGGAGCCGCATCGAACCCCCCGATCCGACCAGCGACCCTCTCTCGTCCAGCGACGGGATCTTGGCTTCCGAAAGCAGGTCAGCAGCGTGTTGAGAGGCGGTGGCGAGGTCTTTCGACGAAGGCTTGTCGGTGAGTCGGAACGTGTTGGAGATGCGCAGGCTTCCAAGGGACAGGGAGTCGAGGGACTTCAGGGAACGGCGGGCGAACCGCACGATCTCGGTGCTGCCGCCCCCGAGGTCGGCTAGCAGGCCCCGGGCCACGGGCAGACCGTGAATTGCGCCGATAAAGCAGTAGGCGGCCTCCTCGTAGCCGTCGATGATCCTGAAGGTAACGCCGTGCTTTCTTCTCGCGGAATCGGTGACCAAGAAGCCGTTGAGGGACTCCCGCAGGGCCGCTGTGCCCACGGCGTTGACCTCCTTGATACCGTATCCCGAACAGACGTAGGCGAAGTCCTCAATGGCATCCAGAACACCGGCAACGCCCTCGGGGTCCAGGGCGCCGTCGGCATCGACGTGGGACATAAGGTTCAGGTTGAGGACCTGCTGGGCTATGGGTTCGATGCCGCCGCCGGGATTCAGGCGAATGATCTCGGCCCTCGCTGAGCCGGAGCCGATGTCGATCACCGCGGTCAACGAATCGTCAGTAGAGGTAATGGAGCGCTGCCCCTCATAGCCCAAACCGTGTTGCGGCCACTTTTGGAAGGAGCGGAGTTCAGGGTTCAAAACGAGGTAGTGTTCGCAGGGGGGCGATCCCTTGTCAAGTGCGGAATGATGGGCCCGGCAGCGAGGATCGGATAAAGACCATCGAGGGTCTAGGCCGATGATAGTACAGCCTTCGAAAGCCGCGCAACGGGTTGGGGAGACTGCTGCCGAGTCGTCTCGTTCCATTTATTTGCACCGCGTCCAACCGACACGTAACTCAATTCACGGGCACGCCTCAAAACTGGTATAAATGCACAATTCATGTTTGCCGTAGACACAAGACGGTTTGACCAGCTCGCCTAAGCACCGGATTGGAGCGGCCCTGGCAGCCTTCGCCGTTGCCTGCGCCGCTCTTGTCGGCTGGATGGCCCTGCTTACTCCTACTCCTGTAGACGCGAACGCCGTGGACATGATCGAGGTGACGGAG
>JAAXHX010000353.1 GCA_012270635.1 Dehalococcoidia bacterium
CCAGGTGCTGGACACGGAGGACGCGCTCATACCCGGTCTCTACGCAGCGGGAGAGTTGGTGGGCGGGCTCTTCTACTACAACTACGCCGGGGGATCGGGGCTGATGGCTGGGTCGGTGTTCGGGAGGATCGCAGGGGCGGAGGCGGCGAAAATGGCGGGCCCGGGCTAGAGGACTTACTCTACGTCCCTTTCGCCCCGGTAATGTCCCGTCTGTGGAACAGCCAGAGGGCCGCGCCCCCAAAGAGCATGCTGTAGACCAGCACGACCACGGATGCCTGCCCCGTGCCGGGCAACTCACCCTGGGCAAGGGTAGTTATCATGAAGATAAACCCCATTTCGTCCAAATCGCTGATCAATGCGTGCACATTGATGCCGAGGGCGAAGACGGCTATCGAGTCGAACCCGTCGACCAGGGCCGTAAGCACCGGTACAGCTATCTGCTCGGCTATGTGATAGCCCATGGTGATTGCCAGCCCTACGGTTGCGGAAGACGTAAAAACGGTCAGGGCAATAGCCAGCAGGATGTATGGCGTCAACGCATAAGCCGCTTTGATCACCAGCAAGACCACATCCGACCACCCACCCATCTCCCCCGAGGAAGACACATCGCCTGCCAGCCCCGAGGCCGCCAGGCTGCTTATCCCGATTCCTATGGCCGCTATCATGAGACCGCCAAGCCCCGCCAGACCGGCGACCGCAAACTTGGCGACGAGGAATTGCCATCGTCCCGGGCCCCGGGCCATAACCGTGCGCAGCGTACCCCAACCGTACTCTGCCCCCATGATAGAAGACGCCAACGTGACCATCAGGACTATTGCAAACCCAAACATAGCGGTGAGGCTGATGAACAAGCTGTCGGGCAGCACAAACGAATCAGATACATCCCCCCGCTCGGTCTTGTAGATTATTAGCGGAATCCAGACGGTCAACTGGGTAAATAGAACGAATATGGTCAACAGAACCCACGGCATCCACCGATGCCGCAGCTTGAACCACTCCCATCGCATCAACGACAGAATGTGCAGTATCAACCCGGCCCCCCTTCCGAGCCGCCCGTCACTTCCAGGAAGTACTGCTCCAGGGTCTTGGCCCGGGGCCGCATCTCGGTGACGTACACCCCGGCCCCGCTCAGGGCTGCCGTGATCTCCCCCGACCTCTCGCTCGGGGCGGAGGCCACAAGGTAGCCCTCTTCCTCCTCCACTCCCCTGATCCAGTCCACCATCAAAAGCGCTTCTTTGGCCCTGGCATCATCCGTAGTGCGAAGCTGCACCTGCTCACCAGCTCCCAGCAATTCCGAAACGTCGCCCTGGGCGATGAGTTTTCCCCTGGACAGGATCGCCACGCTGTCGCAGACCATCTCCACTTCGTGGAGCAGATGGCTGGAGAGAAGCACGGTCCGTCCCCCCGTCCCGAGCCTGCGGACGAGGTCCCGGATTTCGGCCATCCCTGCGGGGTCCATTCCGTTGGTCGGCTCGTCCAGTATCAGGACCTCAGGGTCCCCGAGGAGGGCGTAGGCGAGGCCCAGGCGCTGTTTCATGCCGAGGGAGTAGGTGTGGAACTTATCGTTTGCCCTCGCGCCCAGGCCTACGCTATCCAGCAGCCGGTCCAGCTCGTCACGGTTGCCCCGCCCCGTGATTCCCTGGAAGTAGGCCAGGTTTTTTCGTCCCGAAAGGTAGGGGTAGAAGGAGGGGGTCTCCACAATGGCCCCGATGCGGTGCAGGGCCTCGGTCTGGGTAACGCCATCCCCGAACAGGCTGCAACTACCCGAGGTCTGCACGACGAGACCCAGCAGGATGCTGAGGGTGGTGGTCTTGCCGGAGCCGTTGGGCCCCAGAAGTCCGAATGTCCGGCCCCTGGGCACGTCCATCGTGAGCCCGTCCACGGCCATTATGGGACCATAGGTCTTGGTGAGACCTCGGGTCCGGATTACGTAGTCGTTCATCGGTGGGACATTACCCGCGCCTGCGCAGCAAGAAGTCCAGCATTTTCTTCAACGGATTGCCGCCTCGGTCAATTCTCCGGATCCTGCGCCGAGTACAGCTAACGCAGGTGCAGGCCGAGGGATGCCGACCCGCAGCCTCCTGGCTCCTGAAGTCCCGTTCGTTCACGGTCTAGCCGACGGCCGCGCTCTTGGCCGCGCCCGTCCCGAGGACAAAACCCTCGTAGCCGTTCTCGGCTATCTCGTCGCAGCGTTTACGGTATGTACCCATACCGCCGGCGTAGGGCATGAAGACTCGCGGTTTGCCGGGGATGTTGGCGCCGAGATACCAGGAGTTGGCCTGCATGTAGAGAGTCTTGTTGGCGACCTCGTTGACGTGCAATCCCCAATCCTCTTCGGCCTTAGGGTTGGGTTCGGCGGTCTCCAGGTCTCGGGTCCTCATCCAGTCTATGAAGTCGGCGACCCATTCAATGTGCTGCTCAATGGCGACGGGCATATTGGTCAGAACGGAAGGGCTGCCGGGACCCGTGAGCATGAACATGTTGGGGAAGCCGGCCACCTGGAGACCTAGGTAGGTCTTGGGGCCCTCGGCCCATTTGTCCTTCAGCGTGATGCCATCTCGGCCCAGGATATCGATCTTCATAAAGGTGCCTGTCATGGCATCGAAGCCGGTGGCAAAGACTATGGCGTCGAACTCGAACTCGTTCTCGGAGGTGCGTATCCCCTTGGGGGTGATCTCCTGGATGGGGGTCCGGCGCAGGTCCACGAGGCACACATTTTCCCGGTTGTAAGTCTCAAAATAGTTGGTGTCCATGAGGGCTCTCTTGGAGCCGTAGGGATGATCCAGGGGCAGGAGTTTTTCGACGGTCTTGGGGTCTTTGACCGTGTCCCTGATCTTGGAACGGATGAAATCGGAGGCGGTGTCGTTGGCCTCCTTGTTGGTCATGACATCGCCGAAAGACCCGTAGATGAAGTCGTTTCCACC
>JAAXHX010000354.1 GCA_012270635.1 Dehalococcoidia bacterium
CCCTTTAACATCTCTACCGTCCCTTGACGCATTTCGTTCATCTTCGGGGAGGATAGATTATGGCCGAGACTCGATCCGCTCTGCTGGAAGTCAAGCAGTACTACGGCAGGGTGCAGAACTACATCAACGGGGAGTGGACCGACTCATCGACGGACAATTGGCTCGACGTCCAGGAGCCGGCCAGCGGTCGGGCCATTGCGGAAGTCCCCCTTTCCACGGCAGACGAGGTGAAGACGGCCGTCGATGCTGCGCAGTCGGCGTTCCGGTCGTGGAGAGATACCCCGCCCCCGGACAGGGTGCAGCGCCTCTGGGCCTACAAGAACCTGCTGGAGGAAAACCGGGAGGAGCTGGCCCGGATCGTCAGCCACGAGAACGGGAAGTCGATAGGCGACGCCCGCGGCGAGGTCCGGCGGGCCATCCAGAACGTCGAGGTCCCGGCGGGCATCAACTCGCTGATGATGGGCTACAACCTGGAGGACATTGCCCGCAGCATTGACGAGGACTGCGTCAGGCAGCCCCTGGGGGTGTGCGCGGGCATCGTGCCGTTCAACTTCCCGGCCATGGTCTCCCATTGGTTCCTGCCCTACGCCATCGCCTGTGGCAACACCTACATTTTGAAACCCTCGGAGCAGGTGCCCCTCAGCATGGGCTACTGCTTCGGGCTTATGGACAGGGCGGGGTTTCCCAAGGGCGTCGTGAACCTGGTCAACGGAGCGAAGGAAGTGGTCGACGCCCTGCTCGACAGCCCCGAGGTGCGAGCGGTGTCCTTCGTCGGGTCTACGGCGATAGCGAAGTACGTCTACCAGAGGGCTACGGCCAACGGGAAACGGGCCCAGTGCCAGGGCGGGGCCAAGAACTTCATGGTCGCCATGCCTGACGCCGACCTGGACAAGACCATAGACAACATGATCGGCTCCCTCTACGGCGGAGCGGGGCAGAGATGCCTCGCCGGGTCGGTGGTGCTGGCCGTGGGAGAGTCCTACGGGCCGATCAAAGGTAAGCTGCTTGACGCTGCCAAGGCCATAAAGGTGGGGAACCCGTTGGACGAGTCCGCGGACATGGGGCCGGTGATCAGCGACAGGCACCGGGAGAAGGTGCTCGGGTACATCGACCAGGGGGTCAAGGAAGGCGCAAAGCTGATCCTGGACGGGCGTGACGTGTCGGTGGAGGGCTTCCCGGACGGGGCCTACGTGGGCCCGACCATCTTCGACGAAGTCGAACCCGACATGACCATTGCCCAGGAGGAGATATTCGGGCCTGTGGCCTCGATAGTGCAGGTCGACGACCTGGAGCAGGCTATGGACATCATCGAGGCGAACCGGTACGGGAACGCGGCCAGCATCTTCACGTCCAGCGGGCGCTCGGCCAGGGACTTCAAGCACCGAGTGCGGGCTGGGAACGTCGGGATAAACGTGGGTGTAGCGGCGCCCATGGCCTTCTTCCCCTTCAGTGGGATGAAGGAGTCGTTCTTCGGGGACCTGCACGGCCAGGGCCGGGACGCGATAGACTTCTTCACCGAGAAGAAGGTTGTGATCACCAGGTGGTTCTAGGTCGACCACCCGTCTCCACCGAGCTCATTAAGCAAAGAACAGGGGACGCGCACCGCGCGTCCCCCGTTAATCGTCCTGGGAGTGATACTAGCTCGCAACAGGTGCAAGTGCGGGCTTAGCTACAGGCGCATCCTCGACTACCAATGATCTACCCACGGCGCGAAGGGCCTTCTCCACCTGGGAGAAGTGGGTGCGGTATGCTGGGTCCAGGAGTTTGCCCACGGCCTCTTCTGTGAGCCCGAGCTTTTCGGCGAGGGCCCGCGTCGTCATTCCCTGCTCCCGCATGGCGGTGTAGACGGTCAGCTTGGCGGCGACCAGGGGAGGAACGGGAATCACGACTTGGCCCTCGGCGGGGGGGCTGGGGGTGGGGATCTGACCGAGATGGGTGCAATAATGCGCAAGGCAAAGGCCCAATACGTCTTCGGCCATTTCGACGGCCTCATCCCAGGACCACCCTCCCGTGATGGCCTCCGGCAAGTCAGGGAAGTTGACCACATAGGCCTCCCGCCCCGACTCTCCGAGTTCCTCTTCGTCGAGATCTATGTTGCAGGGATAGGCGTACTTCATCGATCAGAAATCCTCGCGGTCAATGCCAAGTTGTTTGAACATGTAGGCAAGCGTGGATCGAGGGATTTCTCCGTGCATTACGAAGGTGAAGCGAGCGCCAATGGTGAGCTTGACATGACTGCCCTTGCCGCTTTCGGTATCGAGAATGAAATCCAACCCTCTCCTTCTTGCGTACCTCCTGGCCCGCCTTACGAACTCCCGGCCGTTCACCCGACCATCTTAGCACACAGCCTTCGCCCCACCGAAATCCATAACTGGTACAATAGGCCGAGTCCCGGGGATGTGCCGTCGGGACCGGGTTGAACGTTGAGTTGCAGGGGGAGTTGCATGGCTGGCTTGAAGAACGGCGGAGATTTCGATGCAGTGGTGATCGGGGCGGGGTTCTCGGGGTTGGGGATGCTGCGGCGGCTGCGTGACGAGATGGGCATGTCCGTCCAGGTCTACGAGGCCGCGACCGGAGTGGGCGGGACCTGGTATTGGAACCGGTACCCGGGCGCCCGCTGCGACTCCGAGAGCTACACCTACTGTTTCACCTTCTCCAAGGAACTGCTCCACGATTGGCAGTGGAGCGGCAAGTACCCAGAACAGCCCGAGATCCTGACCTACCTCAACCACGTCGCCGACCGGTTCGACCTCCGGCGCAACGTCCAGTTCGAGACCCGGGTCACTTCCGCAAAATTCCTGGAGGACAGCAACCTCTGGGAGATAGAGACCGACCGCGGCGACCGGGTCACCGCCCGCTACCTAGTCATGGGAATCGGGTGCATATCCACGGGCAACATCCCCAAGATCAAAGGCCTCGATTCCTTCGAAGGGGACTGGTATCACACGGGCAATTGGCCCCACCATCCCGTCGATTTTTACGGTAAAAGGGTAGCGGTCATAGGCACGGGCTCCAGCGGCGTACAGTCCATACCCGTCATCGCCGAGCAGGCCGAGCATTTGACGGTGTTCCAGCGGACGCCCCAGTATACCGTCCCCGCCCGACACGCCACGGCCGACCGGCGTTTCATCGAAGAAGAGGTCAAACCCCACTACGACGAGATTATTGAAAGGATGAAGTGGGCCCACGGCGGCTCTCCCCAGATCCCCCACGGGCGTTCGGCTTTGGATTTCTCCGATGAGGAACGCGAGGAGATATACGAGCAGGCTTGGGCCGTAGGTGGAAACGACTTCATCTACGGGTCTTTCGGCGATGTCATGACCAACAAGGAGGCCAACGACACCGCCTCCGATTTCATCCGTTCCAAGATCAGGGACACGGTCAAAGACCCCAAGACCGTCGAAAAACTCCTGCCCCTGGACCATCCCTACGGTTCCAAGAGAGCCCTCATGGACACCAACTATTTCGAGACCTACAACCGGGACAATGTGTGTCTCGTGGACCTGCGCCGGACTCCCATCCAGGAGATCACCCCCAAGGGTATACGCACCTCCGAGAAGGAGTTCGAGTTCGACGCCATAGTCTTTGCCACCGGCTTCGATGCCATGACAGGCACCTTTATGAAGATCGACATCCTGGGCCGAGATGGCATCACGCTGAAGGACAAATGGGCCGAGGGCCCCAAGACCTACCTGGGTCTCCAGGTGGCCGGCTTCCCCAACATGTTCATGCTCACGGGTCCCGGCAGCCCTTCCGTTCTGACCAATATGCCCGTCGCCATTGAGCAGCACATTGAATGGGTCGCCGACTTCATAGACTGGATGAGGACCCGAGACCTGGAGACC
>JAAXHX010000355.1 GCA_012270635.1 Dehalococcoidia bacterium
TGGCGGAGGTTGTCGGGGGTGAAGGTGGTGGCGATGGGGCCGGTGGCGACGATTTCGACGTTGAGAAGGGTGACCCAGTCGAAGTATTCGGGGGCGGTCTGGAGGTCGTGGTGGACGACGACGACGGTTTTGCCGCGGGCGCGGAGTTGGCGGAGGATGGTGATGATGGCGCGTTCGGTGACGGCGTCGACGGCGGCGAAGGGTTCGTCCATGAGGTAGATGCGGGCGTCCTGGACGAGGGCGCGGGCGAGGAAGGTGCGCTGCTGCTGGCCGCCGGAGAGCTGGCTTATCTGGCGGTCGGCGAAGTCCTGCATGCCGACCTGTTCGAGGGCGTGCATGGCGGACTCGCGTTCGCTTTGGCCGGGGCGGCGGATCCAGCCGAGGCGGCCGTAGAGGCCCATGGAGACGACGTCGAGGACGGTGGTGGGGAAGTCCCAGTCGACGCTGCCGCGCTGGGGGACGTAGCCGACGAGGCCGCGGACGTGTTCGTAGGGCTGGCCGTAGAACCGGACTGTGCCGGCGGCGCGGGGGATGAGCTTGAGAGCGGCCTTGATCAAGGTGCTCTTGCCGGCGCCGTTGGGGCCGATGACGGCCATGAGGACGCCTTCGGGCACGCGCAGGTCGATGTCCCAGATTGCGGGTTTGCTGTTGTAGGCCACGGTCAGATCGTCGATCTCCAGGGCCGTATTGGAGTCGTCATGCGGACTGTTTCCGCTGAGGACGCTCACGTCGGTGCTCTCCTTGCGGGCGCGGGCGGACCGGTTGCGCGGGCTGTTGCCGGTCTTTCCATTTGGTAAATTCAGGTCACGCGGCGGGTAGGGCGCCGGCCAGATTTCTTCGTTCTGCCGGCGGTAGCTGTCCGGTCGCGCTCTCGGGGGAGGGAGCGCGGCCCTGATGAACGATGGGCGTGACCAGCGCACTGCGGTTACGGTTCTTCAGTTTCACAGTTTGCTGCAAGCAACTCCTCTGGTGGTCGTAAGTCTATGCTGTCCGGCCAGTCGGGGATGGTGGCGGGGGCACCGGCGCAGCGGTAGGACTGCAGGATGGTGTAGACGTTTTCGGCGATCATGCCGATGTAGGTGCCGCCGAAGATGCCGGGCATGCCCATGGCGTCGGAGTAGAGTTCGCGGACGCCGACGCGGGCGGTGCCGCCTTTGGCTTCAATGGCGGCCTGGACGGCTTCGATGGTGTCGGGCGGGATGCTGCTTTCGACGAAGAGGACGGGGATACCCTGATCGACGACGAATTGGGCGGTGCGCTGGATGTCGGCGACACCGGTCTCGTCCTCGGTGCTAATGCCCTGGATGCCGGCCATCTGCCAGCCGAAGGCGGCGCCGAAGTATTGGAAGGCGTCGTGGGATGTGACGAGGTAGCGTTGGCCTTCGGGCACGGAGCGCATGCCTTCGTCGGCCCAGGTGAATAGCAGGCGGAGCTGTTCGTTGTAGGCGCCGGCGTGGGCGGTGTAGGTGCCGGCGTTGTTGGGATCGAGCTCGGCCAGGGTCTGGGCCAAGTCGGAGACGGTGAGTTCCCAGTTGCGGGGGTCGAACCAGAAATGGGGGTCGTCGGTTCCGGATTGGGTCTCGTCGGCGCCGAAGCCGCCGATGACGAAGCCGGCGTCCTTTACGGGTTTGGAAAGGGTGTAGATCAGGGTGCCCTGTTCGCGGAGGGCTGCGAAGACGGCGTCGAACTGGCCTTCGAGGTGGAGGCCGCTGTAGACGACCATGTCGGCGGCGTTCATGGCGCGGATGTCGGACTCGGTGGGCTGGTAGAGGTGGGGGTCGACGCCGGCGCCCATGAGGGGCGTTATCTCGATGCCGGGGACGCCGTCGGTGAGGATGTTGGAGAGGTCGCTGGCCTGGGTGGTGGTGGCGACGATGCGGAAGGTGCCGTCGGCGCGGACGCCTGCGGGGGCGGGGGTGTCCGGTTGGGGTTGTTGCTCGGCGGCTGCGGGGGATTCGGCGGCGGCCTCGGTGGTGGCGGGTTCGCGGTCACGGCCGCAGGCTGTGGTGAGTAGGGCGACGAGGAGGAGCAGGAGGACGGTGGGTGTCTGTCTTGCGTGTGTTTTGGGTGGCAGTAAGGTTTGCAACAGGGTTTGTGTGTTCAGCATACTTCGGCCTCAGACGGGAGTAAATTCATACGCCCATAAATATATTTTTATCCATGACTAAATCTTTAATAAGGATAGCCTAATCTTGGAACTCTGTCAAGGGGGTAAGGCAGTTTTTTTTTGTTTTCAGTTTTTGGTGGGGTCTGTCTTACGAGGGATTGTCTGAACTGTGATTTGGGGGGGATTTGAGGGATGGGCTGTGATTAGGGCGCCGCGGTTTGGCTGATTCAGTATGTGCCGGATTCTTGGGGGTTTTCTGGATGGCGGAGATCTCCTGGCGCTGGAGGTTCGATACGAGCGTTGTACGAGAGTCGGGCAGTGTTGTACGAGAGATCATGAGAGTTTACGAGAGGCCACGGGCGTTGACGGGTTTGGGCGGGTTATGTCGACAATTGTCGCGTTCTGTATGCAAATGTCGCGCCAAGTCTACATATATCGCGCCTTTTTGGCGTTTTTTCGCGGCTGCTGTCGGTGGTTTCGTGGGGCGTGGCGGGTTGGTTTGGGTGCGTTCATTGGGTTGCGGGTTCTCCGATTCGGTGAAGTATGGGTTGCTCGTTCTCAGAGGTGCTGAGGTTGGGCGCGTTTTGAGGGGGTTATTATAGCACGGATTGGGGGCGGATTTTGGGCGAATTTGGGGGAGTTTCTGCGGACGCTTAGGGCGATGACGATCTCAGCGGCATGTTTATGGTTTCTTCGGTCTGTCCCTCCACGATAAAGTTCAACCTCACGTACATCAGGGGCGGCCCCCGAACACGTTCTTTTCCCACAGTTCGGAGAGAGAGTAGTCCTTGAGCCATTCTTGCAGGTCTTCGGTATTCTGCAGGCGTCGGAAGGTAGACGCGCGGCCCTCGCGTTCGACTACGACGATGTCCTCAGGTTCGAAGCAGTCGACGAAGGCGGTGGACTGGGTGGCGACGATGACCTGGGTCTTTTCGGAAACTGCGCGAATCAGACCGCCGACAATGTTAATGGCGTAGGGATGGAGGCCCAGTTCGGGCTCGTCGAGGATGAGAAGGTCAGGCAATGTCTCATCCGGCTGCAGGAGCAGGGTGACGAGGGCGATGGTTCGCAACATCCCATCCGCGGCCTGCGATGCGGTGAAGATCTGGTCGCTGTCGGTTTCGCGCCAGGCAAGCAGCAGGTGACCGCTGTCGGGTTCGAGGTAGAAGTCGAAGAAAAAGGGGAGAATCAGGCGCAAGGTTTCGACTATGCGTAGATAGGATCGACCTTCTTTTCTCTGCAGTCGGAAAAGAAATGGCGCGAGATTGGAACCGTCATAGCGAAATTGTCTGTCACCTTTGACCTCTGCCTTTCTGCGAAGTTGGGACGTCCTTGAAGTGTCGTGAAAGTGAAAGGTGAACATATTGCGTAAAGCCCCGGCGATGGCAGCAGTCGTATCATTGTAAGTCGCATAGTCCCCGAGCATCGAAGAGCGGTGGCCTGCCCCCACTATTTGCCAGGAGGCCTCTTCGGTTTGGTCTCCATTTACCAATCGATAGCGCTCATCGGCGTAGATGAGCGTGTCGTCGGCGGCATAGGCGAGTCGAAACCAGTAATCGGTCGAGCCGGCATCAAGATGAAACCTGAGCCGGGCATCAAGCACGGGCGTGATCGCCGGGCCATCGTGCAGGAGTTTACTGGCGCCACCCTGGGAACCCACATAGGATTGCAGACTGACGGCGCCGTACGACACGGGATAGAGCATGTGGAAAAAGGAGAGAAAGTTGGATTTGCCGGCGCCGTTGGGGCCGATGAGAACGGTCAGGGGGCCGGGGCTGAAGTCGTTCAGCTCGCGGATGGTCTTGAACCCTTTGATGGTGATGGCGTCAAGCCTGGTTCTCATGGTGGTGTGGTCCCTGGTCGGTCCTGACGGGCAGTTTCACTGGCTGCGCTCAGTAAGTTTGTTCCCTACAGTATACCTTACGCTTGAACTGTTTCCGTACGGAAAGTTAACGACAAGAACTACACCGCGGACATCTGTCTTCGCAGGTCTGTCCGGGTCAGTGGTTATGGTCGCTGTCGAGGAGGGCACCCGCAAGGGGAGCCCCTACGGGGGCGTTTTGGGGGGGAAAGGGGGGCGATGTGTGAGGCGAGGCCAGGGCACCCACAAGGGGTGCCCCTACAGAATTGCCATCGTAGCGCGGGGCGGGTTGTGCTAGTCCGGGAGCGTGGAAGATGGTCCGCCAGGACTGGAGTGGGATTCTCGACTGGAGTCTAGGCGGCGACGGTGATTTTTCCCTTCAGCTGCGTGATTGGATGTCCTTCGGTTTCGCTTTCTGCGTACGGGGTTGGTTCGTGAATGACGATTTCCACGTCGCGTCCGAGGGCGGTCAGGAGGTGGAGGAGATGCTCTACGGAGTGTTCGCGGAAGTGTCCGCGCAGGAGGCGCGATAGGGCGGGCTGGGAGAGGCCCAGTATTGCGGCTGCGTCGGGTAGTTGGAGTTTATGCTGGCGGATGATCTTTTCGATGCGGGTGACGAGTTGCGCTTTGAGCAGGTGCGTTTCGGCGTTGGGGAGACCCAGGTCGGCGAAAATGCTGCCGGTGCCGCGTTCGATTTTCAGTGCATCCGTTTGCGTGGCGTTGTATTCCTTACGGACGGTTGGATTCTGCCGTGGGGATTCCTCATTCGCCGATTTACGCGTGCGCGGGGGGTTGAAGCAGACAAGGGCGGCGCCTATGAAGGGGAGGGCGAGGGCGATGAGGTTGATGCCGGGCCAGTTTTCGGTGGGGATGCCGTGTAGCGTGAGGGGGACGAGGCCGAAGCTGACGAGGGCGCAGCCGAGCAGGAGTTGCCAGGCCGGGGGTGCAGCGCGGCGGGGCGACGGGCCGTTGCGTTCGAAGCGGGTAAAGGCGGCTACGAAAGGGACCAGTGTGAGCGCCAGGACGGCGGTCCACAGGGGGCGCGTGAGCCACCAGGCGTCTGTGCCGGGGATGAAAGATAGGCCGACGCCGGTGAGCAGCGCCAGGCCGGATACGAGCATCAGGGCGGTGAAGTGCCAGAGGAAGATGGTCATGATAATGCCGTTGATGAGCGCGGTTGTCGTCCAGAGGGCGCCGCGTTCGAGCAGGCGACGGGCCGGCTTTTCGAGGGCGAGGAGGAGGCCGGTTTGGGCGGCGCCCAGCGCCAGCATGGTCAGATTTGGCGGCATGTTGTTGCTGATCTCTTCTCCCTGGACGGTTACCATACTGAAGGGATAGGGGCCGAAGTTCACGAGCGCGATGAGTGCGGTCAGCCCGCCGGCGGCCCACAGGAGACAGCGCCGCGGTCCACCTATGCGGTCAGACTGCCAGGCGAAGCCGAGTTGGTGGATTGCGAGATAGACGACGAGGTAGTTGAGCCAGCCGAGCAGCCGCCAGCCGGCGCCGAGGGCGAGCAGATCCAAAAGCGCGGCGGCGGCCACAAGCGCCCAGAAGGAGGCGAGCTTATAGCGTTGCCAGGCGCGGTGGGCGAGAGGAACGAGCAGGACAATAAGAGTGTTGACGACGAGAAACCAGACGGGCACGATCGCGACCTGGGAGATGATCTTCAGGTGCACAGGGTCGGGGTCGAGGAGGACCCAGGCCAGGCTGATCAGGGTCCAGGCGACGAGGACGGGGAGGACGGGCAGGATGAGCCGCTGCAGCCGGTGGGCCAGCCAGGAGGCGTAACTTTCCTGGCGGCGTTGGGCGGCGTGCCAGCCGAGCCCGTTGACGAAGCCGCCGACGAGGAAGAAGATGGGCATGACCTGGAAAAGCCAGGTCAGCCAGCGGACCCAGGGGACGAGGGTGAGGAGGTCGCCGTAGACCAGTTGGCCGTCCTGGGTATAGGGGGCGACGAGCAGCCAGTGGCCGAGGATGACGAGGCATATAGAGGCGGCGCGTAGGAAATCGACGTAGCGGTTGCGTTCGGGCGGGGCCTGTGCGGCGAGGCGGGCGGCGTGGGTCCAGACGGGTACGTTTATGATGGCATCCTGTATAGAGTCAGGGCAGGGAAAGGCGGTTCTCTACCAAACTGCACGCGACGGTTTCTATTGAATTGTAACGGCTCCGTGTAAATCCTTAAGTATTCTTGGCCCCAAACCAGATCAGGAACAAGAGAGTATCGTGGGGCGGTTCACCATGTAGGGGGACACGGATTCGTGGTCGGGAGGGAAGGAGGGCAGGTACAGGGGGTGCCCCGACCGCGGCGGTCTGGGGGGAAGGGGGAGTCGATGGGGTTGGGCGGTCCTGGGCAGGCATAAGGCCTGCCCCTACCGCAGCGGTCTGGGGGAAGGGGGAGTCAATGGGTGGCGGCGGTCCTGGGCAGGCACAAGGCCTGCCCCTACCGCAGCGGTCTGGGGGAAGGGGGAGTCAATGGGTGTGGGCGGACGTGGGCAGGCACAAGGCCTGCCCCTACCGCAGCGGTCTGGGCGGAAGAGGGAGTCGATGCGGGAGGGCGATCCTGGGCAGGCACAAGGCCTGCCCCTACCGCAGCGGTCTGGGGGAAGGGGGAGTCGATGGGTGTGGGCGGACAAGGGCAGGCACAAGGCCTGCCCCTACCGCAGCGGTCTGGGGGGAAGGTGGGGTCGAAAGGGTGGGCGGGCCAGGGCAGGCACAAGGCCTGCCCCTACCGCAGCGGTCTAGGGGGAAGGGGGAGTCGATGCGGGAGGGCGGACAAGGGCACCCACAAGGGGTGCCCC
>JAAXHX010000356.1:0-392 GCA_012270635.1 Dehalococcoidia bacterium
CTGCACGAGGCCCAGAAGATGACCGGCCTCACCGAGGCCGCCGTCACCGGCACCTGCGAAATCAAGGGGTGTCCCGCCGTCATTGCCGCCCTGGACTTCGGATTTCTCGGCGGCAGCATGGGCTGTGTGGTCGGGGAGAAGGTCACCCTTGCCTTCGAAACGGCCGTCAAGAAGAAGCTTCCCATCGTGGCCGTAGTCACCAGCGGGGGAGCGAGGATCCAGGAAGGCGTCCTTTCCCTGATGCAGATGGCGAAAACCGTCGCAGCGGCGAAGCGGCTGCGGAAGCCGGGACTGCCCTTCATAACGGTCCTGGCCAACCCTACCACCGGCCAGGTCTATTCCAGCTTCGCCAACATGGCCGACATCATCCTCGCCGAGCCCGACGCCCTGGT
>JAAXHX010000356.1:535-2716 GCA_012270635.1 Dehalococcoidia bacterium
GTGCGAGGCAAGAACCCCAAGCCGGACTACTCCACCGCCTACACGGCCTCCGCGTGGGAGCAGGTTAGGCTGGCCCGCCACGAACAGAGGCCCACGGCCCTGGACTACATAGGCAGGATGACCTCCAGCTTCGTAGAGCTCAAGGGAGACCGGGTCCATGGCGATGATGAGGCGGTGGTGGCGGGTCTCGGCTACCTGGGTGGTCAGGCGGTGGTTATCCTGGGCCAGGAGAAGGGCCACGGCCCCGACTCCCGCAAACGGAACAACGGACGCACCGGCCCCGAGGGGTTCCGCAAGGCCCAGCGAATGATGCGCATGGCCTCCCGCTTCAATCTGCCCCTGGTCACTTTCATAGATACGCCGGGTCCCCTTCCCAGCCTCGCAGCCGAGGAGCGCGGGCTCGGCAACGCCATAGCCAACACCATGGCCCTGCTCTCGGACCTGCCCACGCCCGTGGTGTCCGTGATCATCGGGGAGGGGGGCAGCGAGGGGGCGTTGGCCTTCGGGGTTGCCGACACCATACTGATGCTGGAAAACGCCATCTATTCCCCCATCTCCCCCGAGGGCGCAGCCACCCTGCTATACCGGGACGCGGCCAAGGCGGAGACCGTGGCGCCGGCCCTCAAGCTCACGGCCCGGGACTGCAAGCGGCTCAAGATAATCGATGTTGTGGTCCCCGAACCCGAGGGCGGCGCCCACCTGTACCCCAACGAGGCCGCCCAGCAGCTCCAGAGAATCCTGATTCGGGAGCTCCTTCGGGTGCAGGCCGTTCCTACCAGGAAACTGGTCGGGGCGCGCTACAAGAAATACAGGAACATGGGGGAGTACAGCTCCCATTACCGCGCAGCCTTAGTCAAGGAAATCGAGTATCTGCAGAGCAGGGTGTCGAACCGCGTGCGGAGACTTAGCGATCGACTCCCCGGGGGCGGCAAGTCTGCCAGGACCGGAAAGAAGAATGTCGGGGCATCGCCCTGACCGGCCCCCGACGCTCCTCGGTCAAGTGCCCCTGAATCGAAAGACGCGCCATGTCCCTGCCTGAATTCGACCTGAACGGGAAGACCGCCATCGTCACGGGTGGAGGCCGGGGGATCGGCAAAGGCATAGCCTTGGCCATGGCCGAGGCGGGCGCGGAAGTGGTCATTGCCGGGCGTACGGAGCCGAAGCTGCTGGAGACCTCATCGGAGATTGAGGCCGCGGGAGGCAAGTGTCTGCCCATTGTGACCGACGTCACCCGCGACCAGGACGTGGCAGTGCTGGTACGCCGTGCGCTGGAAGCCTTCGGGAAAATCGACATCCTGGTCAACAACGCAGGCGTGGCGATAGTCAAGCCCCTGGTCCCGATACCGGGCTTTGCCCCCAAGGCCGAGGGGCTGGCCCCCGAGTTCTTCCAACCCACCAGCGATGAAGAGTGGCACTACGTCCTCGATTCGAACTTGACCAGCGCGTTCCGCTGCACCAGGGCCGTGGCCCCCCACATGCTGAAACGGAAGTGGGGCCGCATCATCAACATATCGTCGGTGGAGGGGTTGCGGGGGGTGCAGATGCACAGCCTTTATTCCACCTCCAAGGCGGCAATGGCCGGGCTGACGAAAAGTCTCGCCCTGGAATGGGCCCGAAGCGGTATAACCGTCAACGTCATCGCTCCGGGCGCCTTCCACACCGAGATGATGGCCCCCGAGTTCGAGAACGAGGAGCTGCGAAAGAGATTGCTTCGGAGCATCCCGATGAGGAGGGGTGGGGACGTTAGGGAAGTGGGCCTGCTGACCGTCTACCTGGCCTCCGAGGCTGCAGCCTACGTTACGGGCCAGACCATCGCTATCGACGGCGGGTTGACTAGCTCGATGGGACGCTAGCGCCACTCTGTGACGGGCTCAGATTCGACAGGGCGCCGTCCAGCACCTTGCCGAACTTCTTCCTGATCGACTCGTCCCTCAGCACCACGGGCGCCGACATGTCGCTGAACGTCTTGTGAAGCTCGAACCGGCCCAGGAACTTGATCCCGAGCCTGTCGGAGATCGCCTCTCCGGCACCCTGCCCAAAGATCTCCCCGGACATGTTCTCCACCACGCCCAGGATGTTCACGTTCATCTTGCGGATCATGTTGATGGAACGCACCGCATCGACGAACGAGAGGTCCTGCGGGGTCGTGACCACGACGAAGCCGTCCAGCTTGAGCACCTG
>JAAXHX010000357.1 GCA_012270635.1 Dehalococcoidia bacterium
TTCTCGGACGGAATGGTGCTGGTGGGGTTCGCACCCGGTTGCGTGCCGCCGGGGATGACGCCGGCCATCGAGCGGGCCGCGGCAAGGGGCAGAGTTATGGTCCTAGTCACTCGATCCTACGGAGGTTCTCTGGGCATGGGCGTGTACGCCCGAAGCGTCGGGGGAATAGACCACCTGCTGGAGCTGGGCGTCCTGCCCGGTGGAAGCCTTCGGGCCGCCAAGGCGCAGATCAAGCTCACGCTGGCCCTCAGCGCGACCCGGGACCCGGAACGGATTAGAGACCTGTTCCCGAACATATAGACATTTGGCGCCAGGAGGCCAGACATGAGCATGGACATGGCAATCAGGGGCGGGAACGTAGTCACGGCGGATGCCAGCTATACGGCGGATATCGGGGTGCGGGGTGGGGTGATCGCGCAGATCGGCGGGACGATGGACGCACCGAAAGAGATCGACGCGACGGGAAAGCTGGTGACGCCGGGAGGCGTGGACATACACGTCCACTTCGAGCCGGACGAGCTTCTCGGGAGCGATTGGAAGGGGATGGTGGACGGCTACTACTCGGGGTCCGCGGGGGCGGCCATCGGCGGGATTACGACGTTCGGGAACATGGTTGCGCCGTTGGGCGACGAGGGGGAAGGAAACGGGAGAGAGGGGGTGATGGATATGCTGCAGCGCTCCGAGGCGTCCGCCCTTGCCAACTCGGTGCTGGACTTCACCCTCCACCCGATAATCTACCACCCCACCCCTGAGGCCATAGCCGAAATCCCCAGGCTGGCCGAGAACGGTTACTACAGCATCAAGATTTTCACCCTGTTCCAGTTCGACAGGCGGGTCAAGGACTTCATCAAAGCCATCGACGCGGCGCACCGGCACGGCGTAATCACCATGATGCACTGCGAGGACCAGCCTCTCAACGGCTATCTCGGGAACCGGCTGGTCTCCGAAGGGAAGTCGGGGATAGAGCACTACAACGACAGCCGACCCGACTACGCGGAGGCCATCGCCACGGCCAGGGCCGTCGCCATCGGACGGGCCACGGGGGCGAGCATCTACGTGGTGCACCTCTCGTCGAAGGCGGCGCTGGAGGTGACCCGTCGGAACGCGGTGGAGGGGCAGAGGGTCTACGTCGAGACTCGGCCCATCTACCTGCACCTGGACGCTAGAAGCTTCGACGAGCCGAATGCGGCGAAGTACACGGGATGGCCTCCGCTGAGGGACCCGGAGGACGTCGAGGCGCTGTGGCACGGGATCAATGCGGGGAACATCCACACGGTGTGCAGCGATCACGCGCCCTGGGGCCTGGACCGGAAGCTGGACCCCAACCTGGATGTCCGCAGCTTCCTGCCGGGCATGGCAAACCTGGAAACCATGTTGCCGATGCTCTACGACGACGGCGTGCGTACAGGGCGGATAACGGCCAACCGGTGGGTGGACCTGGTGGCCACTACCCCGGCCAAACTCTTCGGGATGTTCCCGCAGAAGGGGACGATAGCCGTGGGGTCGGATGCCGACCTGGCAATCTGGGACCCGGAGCGGACGCGGAAGATCCGTGGGGAGGAGATGGCGTCCAACGCGGGCTTCGACATCTACGAAGGACGGGAAGTACGGGGCTGGCCCGAGTACACCATCTCCCGGGGAGAGGTGATCGTGGACGGGGGAGAGTTGGTCGGGCGCCGGGGGAGGGGTTTGAGGGTGATCCGGGGGCCGCATCGGCCCCTATGAGACCATCATTTCCAGGCGGCAATGGTCGCTGGGGGCCCACTCTTCGACGGAGTTCAGGGCCCGAACCTTGACGCCCTCGTGGAACCCTCGGGAGGCGAAGACGCAGCGCGCCGTACGGGAGCGCGCCCGACGGGCTCGGAAATCGTCGAAGACGAAGGGCGAGAAGTGGGGCTAGTTCTCGGTGATTTCTATGCCCTGGATGACGACGGGGTCGACGGGCCTGTCTCCGGGCCCGGTGTTCACCTGGGAGATTGCCAGCGCCACGTCGTAGCCGTCCGTCACCTTGCCAAATATAGTGTGATTACCGTTGAGGTGGGGCGTGGGGACGACGGTGATGAAGAACTGGCTCCCGTTAGTCCCGGGGCCCGCGTTGGCCATGGCCAGCAGGCCGGGCTCGGAGAAGGTGAGAGAGGGTACGATCTCGTCCTGGAACCTGTAGCCGGGACCTCCGGTACCGGTGCCCGTGGGGTCTCCGCCCTGGACCATGAAGCCTTCGATGACTCGGTGGAAGATCACGCCGTCGTAGAAGCCCTCGCGGGC
>JAAXHX010000358.1 GCA_012270635.1 Dehalococcoidia bacterium
CAGTCGCAGTTCGACCGCGCCGTTCTAGCGTGTCGTATCGTAGAGGATTCGATGATACTATGGGTGGAGTTGCGGATTAAAGGGCCGACGCGGAGGTCGGCGCAAGGGGGGAGCATGAAGTACGAATTCACCGCGGAGGAGCAGGACTTCCGACAGGAGGTCAAGGACTTCCTCGCCAGGGAATGGGCCGACGACGTGTTCGCCGTGGAGGGCAGCGAGGAGTGGTGGGAGGAGGAGAGGACCATGCGCAAGAAGCTGGCCAACCAGGGCTGGCTCGCCCTCTCCTGGCCCGAGGAGTACGGCGGCGCGGGCGCGAGCCACATGCAGCAGGCCATCTTCACCGACGAATGGTCCTACGCCTACGCCCCCGGCCGAGACGGCGAGGGCATCGGCTACATCGGACCGGCCATAATGGTGCACGGGACCGAGGAGCAGAAGAAGCGGCACCTGGGCGGCATCGCACGGGGAGAAGTCGTCTGGTGCCAGGGCTACTCGGAACCCGAGTCGGGGTCCGACCTCGCGTCCCTCGGGACCCGGGCGGTCCTGGACGGCGACGAGTGGGTGATCAACGGTCAGAAGATATGGACCAGCCAAGCCCACTACTCCGACTGGATACTCCTACTGGCCCGAACGGACCCCGACGCCCCCAAGCACCGGGGCATCACCATGTTCCTCGCCGACATGAAGACCCCCGGCGTTTCCGTCAGGCCGATCATCGACATGTCGGGCGGGCACCCCTTCAACGAAACCTTCTTCGACAACGTGCGCATACCCAAGGAGAACGTGGTCGGGGAGATAAACCGGGGCTGGTACGCGGGAATGACGCTGCTGGACTTCGAACGGTCCTCCCTGCAGCACTCCGCCGCCGCCCGCCGCTGCCTCGACGAGACGGTAAAGTTCGCCTCCGAGACCATGGTAGGGGGCCGACCCCTGATTCAGCATCCCGCCGTCCGAAACAAGCTGGCGGAGATGGCCATCGAGGTGGAGATCGCCTACATGCTCTCCTACCAGGTGGTGCACATCCAGAGCAGGGGCGAGGTGCCGAACAAGGAGGCCTCCATAGACAAGCTGTGCGGCTCCAGCACGGAGCAGAGGGCCTTCGACACCGCCATGGAGGTGCTCGGGCTGTACGGCCAGCTCGTCGAGGGGTCCAAGCACGTGCCCCTGCGGGGCTTCGTAGAGAAGAACTACTTGTTCACCCGCTCCAGCACCATAGCCGGCGGCACCAACGAGATACAGATGAACATCATCGCCACCCGGGGCCTGGGCCTGCCGAGGCAGTAGACGTCCCTACCACACCGTCCAGCCGCCGTCCACCAGGATGGTCTGCCCCGTGACGTAGCTGGAGCCCTCCGCCGCCAGGAATAGCAGGGCTGTCTTCAGTTCCTCGGGCCTGCCCATCCGACCCATGGGGGTGCGCTGGGCCAACCCTGAGAACTCCTCGGAGAGGAATTCGATTAGCTCGGTCTCGAAATAGGCGGGGCCGATAGCGTTGGCCGTTATCCCCTTCTTAGCCCATTGCAGCGCGAGGGCCTTGGTCAACCCCACCATACCGTGCTTCGAGATGGAGTAGGCGAAGGAATAGTCCTCCGGCACACCCCCGACAACCGCCAGCGCGGATGCGATGTTGATAATCCGTCCGTAGCCCCGTTCCAGCATCTTCAGGCCCGCGCGGTGAGAGCAGAGGGCCGCGCTGGTCAGGTTTGCATCCATCACCTTCTGCACGGCGTCGAAGTCCAGGTCGTCTGCGATGTTGGAGCCCTTGAAGAAGGCCCCGGCGTTGTTCACCAGGATATCTATCTTGCCGAAGGTCTCCATCGTCCGCCCGACGAGGTTGTCGACCTGGTCGGGGTCGGTGACGTCGGTCTGGACGACCAGGCACCGTGCCCCGAGGTCGCGGATCCTGCGGCCCGTCTCCTCCAACTTCTGCAGGCGTCGGGCGCAGATGACGACGTTTGCGCCGGCCTCGGCGAGGGTCTCGGCGAAGGTCACCCCCAGACCCGAGGACGCCCCGGTCACGATGGCCACTCTCTCGGACAGGTCGAACAGGTCTTTGGACATGGCGGCCTCCAACTCCGAAGTCTATCCCGGATTCTATCACCGACGCCGCCCTGACTCTTTCTGCTAAACTGGCCCTGTGGTCCTACCTTGCTAATCCGGAGGAAACCGTGATCTACGAATTCCGCACCTATACCCTGACCGTCGGGAGCATGGGCAAGTTCGAGGAGAACTTCGCCAACGCCCTGCCCCACCGGGAGAAGTACTCCAAGCTCACCGCCTGCTGGCACACGGAGATCGGCCCCCTGAACCAGATAATCCACGTGTGGGGATACGACGACATGCAGCACCGGTCCGAGGTCCGGGCCGCCGCCGCCCAGGACCCGAACTGGCCTCCCCCTGGCGACGACGAGTACATAGTGAAGATGGAGACAGAGATCGTCATCCCAGCCCCCTTCCAGAAACCCATAGAGCCGGGGCACTACGGTCACGTCTACGAGATGCGCTACTATGACGCCCTGCCCAACTCCATGCCCGAGATCATGGACGTCTGGGGCGCCAAGCT
>JAAXHX010000359.1:0-2334 GCA_012270635.1 Dehalococcoidia bacterium
GTATCAGTGAATCGTCCGGCATGGGCACGGTGATTCCGCTTCCCCAATCGACATCAAGTCCTCCGAAGCGATGCCCAGGGTGATCTTGATGTTGTTGCCCCGGTCGATGACGATCTGATCGACGAGTAGGCGCAGGACATCGCGGCGCTTCTCATCGGGCAACTCATCGAGACCCTGGCCAAACCGCTCAGCCCACTGGACTAGATTCTCCAAAAGCAGGCGCTTCTCAGACGCCATCGACTCCCTGGCCCGGAGGTCGTGCAGGCAGGAGCGGGCGGCCTCCAGCCTCTCGATAATGAATCTCCGCTGCTGGTCGAGTTGGTCCTCGGTGATCCTGCCCGTCACGTACAACCTGATGGCCCTCTCCTCTTCTACCTGGATTCTTTGGAGGTCGCGCTCTGCCCCGGCTAGCTGCTCCGCCAAGCTACCGTCATCTCTGGCTTCGAGAGACTCGATGCCCGCCACTATGAGTTCTGGGCTTTGAACCATGTCCCTGACCTCGCTCCACACCAGGCTCTCCAACCGTTCAGCGCGGATGGACGCCGGTTTCCGGCAGCCAAGGCGGTCGTTCAACATCCCGTAGCACTGGTAGTGCCGCTGGGGGGTGACCCTATCCTTCCGGTATCGCTTGCCATTCCGTCTCACGTAGGTGCCGTTATGTGTACGGCAGGCAAACAGCCTGTCGCACTCGGCGCACGTGACCATGTGCTGAAGCAGGTAGAAGGTCTTGGTGTTGCGCTTGGACCGTTGCTTGCGTTGTCTCTTAAGGGACTGGGCGCGGCCCCAGGTCTCCTCGTCCACCAGCGGCGGGAAGGGCACCTCGATCCACTCGTCCCGGGGCCGGGGGTAGACCCTCTCTCCTCCCTCGGTCACGACCCAGCGAGCCCTTCCGTAGTGCCAAGTGCCCTTGTAGACCTCCCTGCGGAGAATGTCGCTGACGTATGCCTTGTGCCAGCGCGAGCCGGGGTTTCTCAGTGGGGCGGTGTCTCTGGTCAGTCGCCGTATGATCTCCGTTGAAGTCGCCCCTTCGTGGACGTACATATGGAAGATGCGCCGGACCACCTCGGCCTCCGGCTCGCATATCTCCGGTCTGCCGTCGTCTCCGGTGCGGTAACCGTAGGGAGGCGCTCCTGCCGGCATTCGCCCCTGCTTGGCCGAGCCGCGCTTGCCCATGGTGGCTCTCTCCCGGAAGTTGTCAAGCTCTATCTTGCCGATGGCGGCCATGAGGCCGAAGGTCTTCATGTCGATGGCGTCCATCACGGCCTCTAGCTGAATCTGGTGCGCTTCCACCACCTCCATGAGGGCGGCGGCGGGGTACATACCCCGGCTGAGTCGGTCGGACTTCCAGCAGACGATGGTGTCGAACCGCTCGCGTCTTGCGTCGGCGAGCATCCTCTGGAACTCAGGCCGCTTCTTGGACCAGCCTCTTCCCACTTCCTGGTACCGTGCGACGATGATCAGTCCCCTGCGTTCACAGTGGGCCTCCATATCGGCGATCTGCTCGGAGATGGAGGTCTTGTCCTCGGTGTCCTGACTCTTGTCCGATACACGAGCATAGAGGGCCGCCCTCTTGCCGGTCACTCGATTCTGCGCCTTGGTTCTCGCCATTGCTGCCTCCTCTCATTCATGCCTTGTAACGAAAAAAGACCCGCCTCCTGTCGGGAGCGGGTCTGCGAGTAGTACAATCCATCCGCATCACCTGGCCTTTCAGGTGGCGCCACGGCCCGGGGTGTTTGCAGCATCGCCGGGCCAACCTCTGCTCATGATTCTACCGCGCCGAACAGGGCAAGGTCAAAGAGAGTCGAACATGGGAAGGCCCTGTTCCGGTCCAACGGGAATCCGCTGCTGTCACCACGACTGCTTGGCATCAGACTGATCCACGGTCTGGTCACTCGCTGCCACTCTCCCTGAGCCTTCGGGCTGTGACGCAGACTGCCCTTCGCCGCCTACGTTGTTGAGTAGCAGGGTAAAGAGACGGCGGAGGCGTTCCTCCGCGTCTGGGCCTGGATTGAAGTCGATGGTGACCGCGCCGAACTCGGAGTTGGCGCGGCCACTGTCCTTTGATTCTGTTGGACTCTTGGGTTTCTTCAAGATTGCCGCTCTGGTTGCGTATTCGTGCGTCCGGCTTGGTGGACACACCAGATTCGCCGAACGACCGCAAGGTATGTACCGAGTGTGGGCGAAGGGGCCGGGGAGCGTTATCCCTCGGAAGGGGATTTCATGCATGAAAACTCGACGAGGAGGTATCCAGGGGCTTGGAGGAAGGGGCGTGGGAGTCGGCCAGGGTCGGGTCAGAGCACACCCTCTGTCGGCTTAGGAGGGCCGGACCAACTT
>JAAXHX010000359.1:2399-2970 GCA_012270635.1 Dehalococcoidia bacterium
CCCCGTTTGAGAGACATGCATTATTCCTTCCTGAGAGGGGACAGGAAATCCTCTCCCATGAGGATTTCCAACCCTCCCGGTATCCACGGAGCAATGCCCACGAGGGAGTGGTGGGCGCCGCCGGACGGTTTGGTGCCCTGCGTCCACCTCAGCAGCTGCTTGAGCTCCACGCCCAGGACGTCGGCGAACTCCTCCCATGTGAGGCCGCTGGCCTCCTTGAGGCGGACGAGCCGCTGCGGGAAGTCGTCGGGCAGCCCCCCGCTCAGAAAGGGTACGGGCCGCCCGTCGATGACCGGATCGCCGGAATAGGTGGGCAGCCGAGGAGAGCTAAGCGTGGTCGTCATCAGGACGCTCCAGTTCGAAGAGTTCATGGAAGTCATCCACTCCCAGGACCGTCTTCATCCGACGCCTGATGCGCCCGGAGGGGGCGCGGCCCTTGTTGAGCAGGTCGGACAGGTAGCCCTTGCTGATGCCCCCCTCTCGGGCCAGCCAGTTCTGGGAGCGGTCGAGCAGGGCCAGCCGCTCCCAGAGGGCCTCGGTCTTGAGCAGGACGATGATGCGTCCCTTGGGC
>JAAXHX010000360.1 GCA_012270635.1 Dehalococcoidia bacterium
GTCTCGGGCAGCGATCAGCACGGCACACCCATAACCCTCCGCGCCGAGAAGGAGGGCGTCCCTCCCCAGCAGATCGTCGACC
This sequence comes from Dehalococcoidia bacterium, assembly GCA_012270635.1. Next base: position 83 of record JAAXHX010000360.1, read on the forward strand.
GCTTCCAGGCCCTCTTCCTCGAGTCCTGGGACCGCATGGGCATCTCCTTCGACCTCTTCACCACCACCCGGACCGCTAACCACCGGGAGGTGGTGCAGGACATCTTCCTGAAGCTCCTTTCCAAGGAGTACATATACAAGGACGGGATGCTCCTGCCCCACTGCGCAGCCTGCAATCGCTACCTCCCCGACCGCTACGTCGAGGGCGTTTGTCCCCACTGCGGAAACGCCGGCGCCCGAGGCGACCAGTGCGACTCCTGTGGCAAGCCCCTCAACCCCACCGACCTTCTGGCCCTCAAGTGCCGAGTCTGCGGCTCATCACCGGAGATGCGATGGTCCGAGCACTATTTCCTCAAACTCAGTGCCTTCCAGGACCGGCTCATCCAATGGGTCGAGGCCCGGGACCACTGGCGGCCCAACGTCCAGAACTTCACCCTCCAGATGCTCAGGGACGGCCTGAAGGATAGGGCCATCACCAGGGACATAGACTGGGGGGTCCCCATACCTCTGCCCGGCCTCGACGACAAGCGGATCTACGTCTGGTTCGAGGCCGTGATCGGCTACCTTTCCGCCAGCATCGAGTGGGCCAAGAACCGCGGCGCCCCCGAGAAGTGGCGTGACTTCTGGGGAGACGGGGCCAGGGGATACTACTTCATCGGCAAGGACAACATCCCCTTCCATACCATCATCTGGCCCGCCATCCTCCTCGGGTACGGTGACCGGGCCATCCCCTATGACGTCCCCGCCAACGAGTTTCTGAACATCGACGGCCAGCAGCTTTCCACCAGCCGCAACTGGGCCGTGTGGCTCCATGACTACCTCGACAACTTCCCCCCCGACCTCATCCGCTACTACCTCTCCGCCAACATGCCCGACACCTCGGACTCCGATTTCTCGTGGGGCGAGTTCGTTCGCAGGAACAACGGTGAGCTCGTGGGGACATACGGCAATCTCGTGCACCGGGTCCTGACCATGACCTATCGCAACTTCGATGGCCGGGTCCCGACCCCCGGGCCCCTTTCCTCCGACGAGTCGGCAATGCTGGACAAAGTCAAGACAACCTTTGCCGAAGTCGATGACCTCCTGCACCGGTGCCGCTTCAAGGAGGCCGTAAGGCAGGCTATGGGCCTGGCGCAGGAAGCGAACCGCTACCTGGACCGCAAGGTCCCCTGGCGTCAGGTGAAGGAGGACAAGGACGCCGCCGCGACGACCCTATGGTGTGCCCTGTCAGTGGTTACGGCCCTCAAAACCGTATTCTATCCGTTCCTCCCCTTCAGCTCCCGGAAGCTGCACGGGTGCCTGGGCCTGGGAGAGCTGAACGAGGCCTCGGAGTGGAATATCCAGGCCCCCGTCCCGGGCCGCAAGCTGGAGAAACCTTCGCCCCTGTTCGCCAAGCTCGAAGACGAAGTGGCCGAGGCGGAGACCGCTCGGCTGGGACAGGCTTCAGGCTGAGGACTGGGCCTGCTTATGCCCCCCGCCAAAGCCTTGTCCATCTACGAGCCGATCAAGGAAGAGCTCGCGCTGGTCCGGTCGGACCTGGAGTCCATCTCTGAGGAGGACTTTCCCGGCCTTTCCGCCATGCTGGCCCACGCCCTGAAGAGCATAGGCAAAGGCACCCGGCCCGCTGTCACCATCCTATCATCCAAGTTCCACGATCACGATCCAGCCCTACCCCGACTCATGGCCTGCGCCGTGGAGCTTCTCCACGTCGCAACCCTCGTCCACGACGACACCATAGACAGGGCCGCCATCCGTCGGGGCCAGCCCACCATCAGCAACCTCTGGGGAGACCACGCGGCGGTGCTGGTCGGCGACTACCTCTTTGCCAAGTCCGCCACCTTCGTCTGCGCGACGGAGAACGTCAGGGTCATACGCCTCTTCTCCGAGACCATCATGTACCTCTCCCGGGGAGAACTCCAGGAACGCCTCGGCGCCTACGATTGGACGACCGGCAGGGGGGACTACTACCAGAGGATTCGGCAGAAGACGGCATCCCTGTTCACCACGGCCGCGGAGTCGGGAGCCATCCTGAGCGGCGCGCCGGAGGAGACGGTAACTCGGTTCCACATCTTCGGATACTGTCTTGGGATGGCCTTCCAGATTATCGACGACATTCTCGACTTCCAGGGCACGGAGTCGGAGGTGGGCAAGCCCGTCGGGGCCGACCTGGCCCAGGGAGTCCTGACCCTGCCCGCCATCCTTCTCCAGGAGAGATATCCGGAGGAAGACCCCGTGAAGGCCATCTTCCAGTCCCGAGGTGACGAGAGGCCCTTGCGTCGGGCCCTGGAGATGATCAACAACTCGTCGGTCATCGAGGACGCTTACGCCGTGGCCACGGATTTCTGCCGCCAGGCCGAGGAGGCCCTCTCACCCCTCCCCGACACCCCCTACCGCAGGGCCCTCATGGAACTCCCCCCCTACGTCCTGGTCAGAAAGAGCTAGGGCCTCCAACTACATCGAGATTTTCCAGGGCTTCACCTAAATCTCTCAACGGCAGGACTTCGCAATCGTTCCGCGACTGGCGCGTCGGTCTCCCGTAGACCACCGCTTTGGAAGCGATGTTCGGGACGAGGTGTGCCACCCTGTTGAGCGAAGTGAAGTAATCGGAAGCATAGGACAGTAGGGTGGGAACGCGCTGGACCTCATCTATGATCGCGCCCCTACCGAGTCGTGAAAGAAAACCGCGGGGGTCGGATTCGGAAAATTCACATATGTCTGGCACCTCCAGGTTGACGTATTCCAGGCTCGGAAAGGTCTCTCGACAGAGCGTGGTCTTGCCCGACTGACGCGGCCCGTTGAGAAAAACCACCGGGTTGCTCTTGAGGGAAAACAGGATTTTCCCGGACAGTTTGCGTGCTTTGT
>JAAXHX010000361.1 GCA_012270635.1 Dehalococcoidia bacterium
CCTGGAAGCCTTCAAAGAGTACCGCACCATCACCTCCGCCCTCTCCTGACCCTCTCCCTAGGGGCCGGTGCCCGCTCATGCTGAGGCTCTCGAAGTATGAGCGGGGGGGGCTTGACCTGTTTAAGTACGCGCGAGCCGAGTCCTCCGCTCGACCCTTCGACATGGCTCAGGGTGAGCGGCGTGGATGGGATCGGATGTGGAAGGAAAAGGAGCGAGTAGGAGGCTAGGGGCCGCTCATGCTTCGACAGGCTCAGCATGAGCGGGGGGAAGGGGCCGCGCGTACTGAGCCTGCTCAGGCATGAGCGCGGCGCATCCCCATTGACGCTACCCAACCCCACCGCTACACTCCCAATACACCCGAGAACCATGTACTACCAACCCCCACTCCGAGTGACCCGCTGTGCGATTTGACATTACCCTCTACACCCACGTCGGCGAGGCTTATCCCTGGGAAAAGCTCATCGACGAGGCCGAGGTCCAGGTCAAGTTCGCAGACCAGGCGGGTTTCACCACCTTCTGGCTGGCGGAGCACCATTTCGCCTGGGACGGCTGGTACAACTCCGCCCCCAACCCCATCCTCCTGGGCGCCAGGCTCTCCCGGCTAAGCGACAGGCTCCGGTTCGGGCAGTGCGGCGTCGTCCTGCCGGACTGGCACCCCCTCCGGGTTGCCGAGGACATCGCCCTCATGGACCAGTTCTCCAAGGGCCGAGTCGACTTCGGCATAGCCCGGGGCATCAACAATCGCGCCTCCATCCAGTTCAACCTCGATGGCGACAGGCGGGACCAGGAGTCCAACTACGCCCTCTTCGCCGAGTCCCTGGACGTCATAGTCGGCGCCTGGACCCAGGAACACTTCCAGCACGAGGGCAGGTTCTACAAGTTCCCTGCCCCCGGCTGGGTCGAGTCCAACCCCATGATCCACGACCCCGACTACCACGCCCCCAACGGCGAAATGAAGGCCATGGGCGTATTCCCCAGGCCCTTCCAGAAACCCCATCCGCCCATCTGGCAGATGGCCGACTCCCTGGGGTCCCACCGATTCGCCGGCAGCCGGGGCATGGGCGTTCTCTGCCAGTCCATAAGCATCGGCAGAATGAAGCAGGCCTGGGCTGCCCACAACCAGGCCATGTCGGAGGCCCAGGGTCGCGATGTCCCCTTTGGGGAGAAGCTTTGCATCGTCAGGCCCACCTACATCGCCGAGACCCGTGAACAGGCCAT
>JAAXHX010000362.1 GCA_012270635.1 Dehalococcoidia bacterium
GGTTCGCCGAGCTCGTTGCTGACGGTGACCACCACGGGGGGCGCCGCCTCAACTACCTCGTACCCGTCGGCGACCACTTTTTCGACCCTGACCACACCGTCGTTCATCTTCACGTCCCGGGCTATGGGGATGATGGGGATGCCCAGCATCTCAGCGATGCCGGCCCCGACGAGGCCCGTGTCGAAGTCGGAGGACTGGCGGCCGCAGATGATGATGTCGAAGTCGACGATCTTGCGGATGGCGGCGGACAGGACCCGGGCGGTGGCGTAGTCGTCGGAGTCCTCGAAGGAGTCGTCCTGGAGGAGGACCAGCTCGTCGGCGCCCATGGAGAGAGGCTTCTTTATTACGTCGGACACTAGGTCGGTGCCCATGGAAAGGACGGTGATCTTGGCGTCGCCGGCTTCCTTGAGCCTGAGCGCGGCCTCGACGGCCTGCTCGTCGTAGCCGTTGATGACGGGGGGGATGCCGGGGGCGGGGATGAGCTTGTTGGTGGCCGGGTCGATCCTGAAGCTGGCCAGGGGCATCTGGGGATCGGGGACCTGCTTGACGCATACGATGATGTTCATCCGAGTTTTCCTCCGCGTCCCAATACGGTGGGGACGAGGCTTGAGAATTTCCGCCTAAGGGGGCCGCAAACAGTGTGTGATTGCGCTCACAATTGTAGCACCGACCCCATTTTCGTGTCAATAGAAATCGGGGTGGGAAGGGAAGGGATGGGGGGGATGGATTTTCGGGTCAGGGGCGGAGGATGACGGCGCAGGGGTTAGTCGGCTTCCTTGAGCTGGATGTTGTTCCCCTGGGCCGTGACCCTGACGTTGACGTTGGTGACGTTGTAGATGTTGAAGGGGATGCCCGGCATGAAGGGCATGGGTTTCAACGATATCTGCGCGCTGGAATTGGGCGGGACTATTATCTGGGGCATCGAGGCCTCCTGTCTCAACCTTGCTCCGCACTCATAGGTCGGGCGCCGGAGCCGAATTTCGGCGATAATTTACGCGCCCATTCGCAGGGGCGTCAACCCCGCCCCCGACCCGTTCCCCACGATAAGTTCCGGCGACACCCCATGCTATAATCGCCTGACCCAATCCCCCCACCCCAACCGGATGCCATGAAAGCCACCTACATCGAACGGCAAGGCGGGCCCGAGGTCCTTACATACGGCGACCTGCCCGACCCATCGCCCGGCCCCGGCGAGGTCGTCATTCGGGTGCGGGCCACGGCGTTGAACCACCTGGACGTCTTCGCCAGAGCGGGCAGAAACGGGATCATCCTAGACAAGTTCCCCCATGTGCTGGGCTGCGACCTTTCGGGGGAGGCGGCGGAGCTCGGGGCGGAGGTGGAGGGGTTGAGGGTCGGCGAGCGGGTTATGGTCGACTACTCGCTTCCCTGCGCCAAGTGCAGGCCCTGCATAAGCGGCCAGGACCAGCTGTGCGAAATCGGCGGGAGCATCGGGATATCGGTCGACGGTGGGTACGCCCAGTACGTCGTCGTCCCGGCCCAGAACGCCCACACGATCCCCGACGACATGGACTTCGATGAGGCCGCGGCCATACCCCTGGTCTACAAGACGGCCTGGCACTGTCTGATCACCCGTTGCGGGATGCAGGCGGGAGAAGACGTGCTGGTGATGGCGGCGGGGAGCGGAGTCGGGAGCGCGGCGATACGGCTGGCCAAGCTGGTCGGGGCGCGAGTGATCACCACGGCGAGCACCGAGGAGAAGCTGGCCAAGGCCCGGGCCCTGGGCGCCGATGAGACGATCAACTACGTGGAGAACCCCACCTACAGTCGCACGGTGAGGGAGATGACGGGGGGCAAGGGCGTGGACCTGGTCTTCGACAGCATCGGGGCCTCGGTGTGGGACGAGAACTTCAAGTCTCTGAAGCCGGGTGGACGGCTGGTCAACTGCGGGGTCACGGGAGGGCATCGGGCGCCGCTGCGGATAGGGCGGATGTTCACGGAGCAGGTGACGCTGATGGGGGCGTCGACGGGGAACCGGGCGGACTTTGCGAAGGTGGCGGGGTTGGTGCGTCGGGGGGAGGTCCGGGGCATCGTGAGCCGGACGTTTCCGCTGGAGGACGCGGCGGAGGCGCACCGGGCGATGGAGGGTCGGGACGTGTTTGGGAAGCTGGTGCTGGTGGTCCCTTAGGGGCCTTGTACGACTCTTGGAGTAGGGCGTGGGCGACCTTCACACCGCCTCCTGTTCATACTTCAACGGGCTCAGCACGAGCGGCCCCGCATCCCTGAAGGATTAGAGGCGGTTCTTGGATTCCAGGCGGTAGTCGCGCCACTCTTCGGTGGCGGACATGGGGCTGGCGTAGTCGGCGGCCCAGACCTTTCTCTCCTGGATCGGCTTGCCCAGCACCCGAGCCATCTCCCTGATGTGCACGGCCACCGAGCCGCAGCACCCACCGATGTAGTTGACGCCCATGTCCCGGGCCCTTTCAGCGTAGTCGGCCATGACGAAGCGGTCGACCTGGTAGGGTTCCATGGCGTCGGGGAAGCCGGGGAGGCCGCCGCAGAAGGGCACTTCATCGGTGGTGGCGTAGGCGGTGGCCTGGATGGCGACGTAGCCGTCGATGGCGTCCCGCATCTCCTTGACCAGGGGGAGCATCTGGTTGGGGCCTCGGCCGCAGTTTATGCCGACGATATCGCACCCGTTCCGGCTGAGCGCGATGGCGCACTCGGCGGGGTTTTTGCCCTCCCGGCTGTACCTGTCCTTGAAGTAGGCCATGGTCATCATCACCGGCAGGCCCGTGGTCTTGGCCACGTCCAGGGCAATGAGAGCCTCTTCCAGGTCGAAAAAGAGCTCGCCGATGATGAAGTCGACGCCCTCGTCGACCTGAACGCGGAGCTGCTCGTCGAACTGGCGTCGGGCGATCTCCCGGGAGTCGGCGTCACCCTGCTTGTAGGACCAGGTGGTGCTGAGGTTGCCGGCAACCAGGGCGTCCTCCCCAGCGACTTCCCGGGCGATCCTGACCGCCTGTCGGTTGAGGTCCAGCACCTCTTCCCCGTAGCCGACGTTGGCCAGCTTATCTCGGCTGGCGTAGAAGGCAAAGGCTTGAATAACTTCGCTGCCAGCGCGGATAAACTCCTTGTGCATCTCCTTCACGGCGTCGGGGTGCTCGAGGACGACCTCGGGGGTGAAGGGGCCGGCGATTACGTAGCCCCGCTTCTCGAGCTCGAGGACGTAGCCGCCGTCACCGAGGACCACGCCGTCGGCGAGCCGTTCAAGGATTCCCTTCTTCATGGCGCTCTCCTTCTTCGTATCAGTCCCCGAGATTGCGCTGGTAGCCCCAGGGCTGGTGGTCGTCGTCCTCGTGGGCGAAGTCCCAGCGCATGATGCGAGTGGGCTTGAATTTGAGGACCAGGCGGGTGTCTCGGGAGTTGGAGTAATCGGCGTATTTCTCGCCCTCCACTTCGCCGTCGTACTTGAGGGCTAGGCGGCGGAATAGCTCGGGGCCGCCCTCGGATACGACCTCGGCGATGCCTTCGAAGACTACCTCCTTGTAGGGGTGCTCGTTGGCGGTGATGGCGAGGGAGACCCGGGGGTCCCGCATGACGTTCCTGTACTTGACACGGGTGTCGGTGATGGTGAGCCGGACCTCGTCGTCCTCCCACTCGTACCAGACGACGGTCAGGTGAGGGGAGCCGTCCTTGCGAAGGGTGGCAAGGACACCGAGGTGCGGCTGCTCAAGAAACTCTTCCAAACGTTTGCTAAGAGCCATGGGTCCACCTCTCTCTCGGTCATGGATAAGGGCAGGAAGGAAGTGTAGGTTAAGGGCGAAAACGCGTCAACGGGATGGGGGCGGCGTTTGATGGAATGTGGGGCTCAAGCCTGACCTTTGATTGTTTCACGGGCCTTTGCGAGATGGAAGGAGTGTTGACCGGGGAGTTGCAATCGACACAAAATCATCCACCAGGACGGACTGCCTGATCGAAGTCTCTTTGTCCCGGCCAATGGCCAACCACGTTCGAGTTTCCCCCGACCAGAGCGGTGATGCAACGACACGGGGCGCGTTTCGGGCCCGATAGCAAGTCGAGCCTCGGAATTCGATGCAGCGCACTTATTTCTACAGGTCAACGGCATGATTGCTGACAGCGTGAGCATGGGCCTGCTGGCGGCCCTGGGCTTCGGGCTGGCGGAGTTCGCGAGCGCACTGCTTGCCCGCAGGACCAGCCACTTCAGGTTGATCTTCGGGGTGAACGCGGCGTCCGTACTGGCCGCCACAGCGTACGCACCCTTCGATGGGGGCATCGTCCACGCATCAGCCCAGCAGTGGCTCACCGCCCTGGGTCTCGGGGTCCTGTACAGCACGACCTACGTCCTGTACTACGCCGCCCTTCAGCGGGGCCCCGTGGCCATAGTCAGCCCGATCATGTCAGTCTACAAGGGCATCGTCGTCATCCTCGCTGTCCTGATCCTCGCCGAGCGCATGTCTCCGGGCCAGTCCTCTGGAGCCGTTGCTGCCCTCGTGGGCGTCTTCATTGCGTCGATAAACATCGCGGAGTTGAAGGGCGGACGCATCGTCATCGGGAGAGGGGTCTTTTTCGGGTTCCTGGCTATGATCGCCTTCGGGGTCTTCTACTATGCGATCGCGGCCCTTTCGAGGGATTTGGGCTGGTTCCTGCCGGTCTACATGGTCAGGATGTTCACGGCCGTTCTCGCGGCCCCCATGGCGGTAAGGCAGCGCCTCGGACCGGACCAACGTCTGACCCCGGCGCTCACGCTGGCGGTCCTCGCAATCGGGGCCATCGAGATTGGCGCCATGTTCGCTTACGCCAGGGGGGCCGAGGTTGGGGTCGTGGCCATCGTCGCCGCGGTCTCGTCCGCCTACACCCTCGTCCCGATCGCCGGCGCCATCGTCCTGCTTCGGGAGCGTCTGCGCCCGATACAGGTCGTGGGGGTCGTATCCGTTGTGGCGGGCGTGGCGCTGCTTGGCACGACGTGACCGCTGACAGGGTCTCTTGGGGACAGGGGACTCCCCCCGCTCATACTTCGACAGGCTCAGCACGTGCGGACCCTCCCGGGGATGGATTCCCGATCGGGGTCGGGAATGACGGTAGGGACGGGATGGATTCCGGCTCGAGGGTCAGAATGACGGTAGGGACAGGAGGCGGGGTGTCTTTTTTTGTCATTCCTGCGGAGGCAGGAATCCAGGGATGGAGGAATACAGGCAAGGGTGGAGTCCGCTCGACCCTTCGACAGGCTCAGGGTGAGCGGGGCCGGGGTGCTCGGGGGTGACGGGAGAAAGGATGGATTCACGCCTGAGGTGCACCGATGACCGGCTCGGGAGGGGGTGATGGAGGAAAGAGGGGAGGTGACGGGGAGAGGGGGGCGGGGAGTGGGGGGTGTGTTAACATTGCGCCCAGAGGCCTGTCTCGGCTCGGAGGAGCGCTCATGGCAAAGATGAAGGGCATAGACGCGCTGATGGCGACGCTCGATTCTCACGAGGTCGAGTACGTGTTCGGGAACCCCGGCTCCACGGAGGTCGTCTTCATGGACGCCCTCTACCAACACCCGCGCATCAAGTACATGTTGGCCCTGCACGAGACGGTGGCCATGGGGATGGCGGGGGGTTATTCGTGGGCCTCGGGCAAGACGGGGTTCGTCAACGTGCACACCGCGCCGGGGGTGGCCAACGCGATCAGCGCTCTCTACAACGCGAACGTGGCCGACTTCAACATGGTGGTGACCGCGGGCCAGCAGGACACCAGGCTCATCCAGCGAGAGCCGGGCCTGACCGGTGACCTGGTGGGCATGACGAGGCCCTTCACCAAGTGGAGTGCGGAGGTGCAGCACCCGCAGGACATACCGCTGATGCTGCACCGGGCGTTCAAGATGTCGGGGCAACAACCCCAGGGCCCGACCTTCTTGTCCCTGCCCCAGGACGTGCTGAGCCGGGAGGCGGACATAGAGGTCGGGAGGCCGTCCTGGATAGCCTCGGGCCTGCGCCCGGACCCCGAGGCGATAGAGCGGGCAGCGACTTTGCTGGCCGGAGCGCGGAGCCCGGCGCTCTTCCTGGGGTTCCGGGTGTCGCGGTGCGGGGCATTGGGGGAGGCGGTGGAACTGGCGGAGCTAATAGGGGCGCGGGTGACGGAGAACCGTATCCGCGCCGAGACCGCGTTCCCCTCCGACCATCCCCTCTTCGAGGGCGGGATGTGGACCGACGTGCCGACCGCTCCGGACGTCCTCAAGGACGCGGACGTGGTTATGTCCATCGGCGCGAACTTCGTCTCGCAGCTCTTCTACACCGCCGATGAGATCGTGAACCCGGCGTCCAAGGTGATACACCTGGACACCGACCCGTGGGAGATAGGAAAGAACCAGCCGACGGACATCGGGATCCTGGCCGACATCAAGGCGGCGCTGTCGGAGCTGATTGCGGCGGTCGAGGGGAAGATGACGGGGGACGACCGGGCCGGGGCCCGGGAGCGGGCGGCCCGCATCGCAGATTCCAACCGCAGAAGGAGAGAGGTGATATGGGAGCGGGCCCAGAGCCGCAGGGACGGCGACCCGATGCCCGACACCCGCCTGATGATGGAACTGAAGGAAGCCATCCCTTCCGATACGGTGGTAGTGGATGGAGGAATCACCGCGTCTATGGCGCTGAGAGACCTGCTGGACTTCGGGCATGCGGAGTCATACCTCGCCGTTCGGGACAACGACGGCAGCCTGGGGGATGCGCTGCCAATGGCCATGGGCGTCAAGCTGGCGCTGCCGGACAGGCCGGTGGTGGGAGTGGTCGGGGACGGGAACGCCATGTACTCGATACAGGGCCTGTGGACGGCGGCCCACCACCAGATACCGGTGGTGTGGGTGATCTGCAACAACGCCA
>JAAXHX010000363.1 GCA_012270635.1 Dehalococcoidia bacterium
TAGAGCCTTGTGAAGGGTTCGTCGAATTCCAGCAGCCCGATATCCCGCAGCGCCTTGACGAAGAAGCGGGCATAGAGGAGGTGCATGACTGCGTGCTCGGCGCCGCCGGTGTACTGGTCCACGGGCAGCCAGTGCTTGATCTCCTCGGGGCGGAAAGCGGAGTCCCCTGAATGGGGCGAGGCGTATTTCAGGAAGTACCAGGAGGAGCACATGAAGGTGTCCATGGTGTCGGTCTCCCGGCGGGCCGGGCCTCCGCACCCGGGACAGGAGGTATTGACGAACTCTTCGTGGAAGGTTAGGGGCGACTCGCCGGTGGGCCTGAACTCGGCGTCCTCCGGCAGAAGTACCGGCAGCCGTTCCTCGGACACGGGGACTATGCCGCAGGCGCTGCAGTAGACCATGGGTATCGGGGCGCCCCAGTACCTTTGCCTGGATATGAGCCAGTCCCTGATCCGGTAGGAGACTGTGCCACCTCCGATGCCCTGCTCTTCCAGGGCCCGTGTCACGGCCTGCTTCCCCTCCTCGTTGTCCAGGCCCGAGAAGCGGCCCGAGTTGACCATCTCCCCGGGCCCCGTGTAAGCCTCCCCCAGCTCTTCCCCACCCCAGCCCGGCGGTGCGATAACCGTTTTGATGGGCAACCCGTACCTCTTGGCATAGGCGAAGTCCCGGGTGTCGTGGGCTGGGACCCCCATGACGGCCCCTGTGCCGTAAGTGAGGAGGGCGTAGTCTGCGATATAGATGGGTGCCTTCTCGCCATTCAACCCGTTGGTGCAGTAGGCCCCGATGAACACCCCGGTCTTTTCCTTGTCGGTAGCCAGCCGCTCTATCTCCGACCGCCGTCTCGTCTCCTCCACGTACGCCCGCACCTCCTCCATCTTGTCGGGGGTGGTCAGCCGGGGGACGAGGGGATGTTCGGGGGCGAGGACCATGAAGGTGACACCGAACACGGTGTCGGGGCGGGTGGTGAAGACCTTTATCTCTTTCTCGTCGAGGCCATACTCCTCGATGCCGAAGGAGATCTCAGCGCCCTGGCTGCGGCCTATCCAGTTGGACTGCATGGCATTTATGCGCTCGGGCCACTGTATGCTGCTGAAGTCCAGGAGTTCGTCGGCGTACTTGGTGATCCGGAAGAACCACTGCTCGAGGTCCTTCCTGGTCACGAATGTACTGCACCTCTCACAAGCGCCATCGGGCAGGACTTG
>JAAXHX010000364.1:0-404 GCA_012270635.1 Dehalococcoidia bacterium
GTAGCCTGGTGGTCGGGCTGGCCCGTGGCCGCGACCATGGCGAAGGTGCGCCCGTGGAACGACTGCATCGCCGAGATGACCTCGTAGGCGCCGTTGAGGTTGACCTTGCCGTGCTTGCGGGCGATCTTTATCGCCGCCTCGTTGGCCTCTGCCCCGCTGTTCTGGAAGAACACCTCGTCGCAGCAGGAGTTCTCGACCAGTATCTGGGCCAGCTCCACCTGGGGAACGGTGTAGTACAGGTTGGAAACGTGCCACAGCGCCCGACTCTGCTTCTCCAGCGCCTCTATTAGGGCCGGATGGCAGTGCCCCAGACCCGTGACCGCGATCCCGCCCACGAAGTCCAGGTACTCCTTACCGTCTTCGTCCCAGACCTTAACACCCTCGCCCCTGACGAGGGTCACGGG
>JAAXHX010000364.1:429-1112 GCA_012270635.1 Dehalococcoidia bacterium
GTGGACATGAAATACTTGCCTTCCAATTCTTGCCAATTCGCCATCTGTTGTTCCTTTCGCAGTGGAGAGCAGGTTTCAGCGCTGAAAAATCAGCCGAACCAGGTCCCCGGCCCCCGACCCTCCACCGCGTCCAGGAGGGCGTGGGACCTGCGCCCGTCGGTTATAACCGCTCTTACGGAGGACTCGGCCGCTTTTAGACACGCCTCCACCTTCGGGATCATCCCCGAATTGATGACCCCCGACTCGATCATGTCCATCGCCTCGTCCCTAGAGAGGGAGGAGACGCAGGCGCCGGTCTCGTCCAGGATCCCTTCCACGTCCGTGAGGAAGATGAGGCCGGTGGCCCCGATCGCCGACGCCAGTTCCCCGGCCACGGTGTCGGCGTTGACGTTCAGAAAACCCTTCCAGTCCGTGCTGCCGTTGCGCTGTTGGGCGGCTATAGGTGAGAGGACGGGCAGGCAGCCGCTGCGGGCCAGGGCTTCCAGGGGTCCGGGATCCACCCCCGTAACCCGACCGACGTATCCCAGCTCCGAGTCCCGGACCTCGGCCTGGATGATTCCCCCGTCCACCCCGCTCAAGCCCACGGCCCGGCCCCCGCATCCCGAGATGGAGGCTACCAGCTCCTTGTTTACAAGGCCCGCGAGGACGGCGGTTGCGACCTCCAGCGCCGGGCCATCGGTCAC
>JAAXHX010000365.1 GCA_012270635.1 Dehalococcoidia bacterium
AGCAGGGCAAAGGTGTTGCCCTGGATGCCGTTGGTCACGAACATCTTGGCCCCGTTGATTACGTAGTCGTCGCCGTCCTTTACGGCCATGGTCTGGATGGACTGGAGGTCGCTCCCCCCGCCCGGCTCCGTGAGCCCGATCCCACCCCTCTTTTCACCCCTGGCGATACGAGGCAGGAAGCGCTCCTTCTGCTCCTCCGTCCCGTAGTTGACGATAGCATAGGTCATGATCGAATGGCTGCCGATGGTCCCGCTGAGGCTCATCCACCCCTTGCAGAGCTCTTCGATGATGAGGGCGAAGGTCACGTTGTCCAGGCCCAGGCCCCCGTACTCCTTGGGGACCACGGCCCCGAACAGGCCCATCTCCTTCATCTTATCCACCATCTCGTGGGGATACTCGTCGGCGTGCTCAAGCTCCGAGACGTACGGCTTCACGTCCCGGTTGACGAAATCCCGGATGGTAGAGACCATCTGCTTCTGCTCTTCCGTTAGGACAATGCTCATCCGGTCCTCCCCAAGGATTGTATGGTCGTGACTTGGACGGTTGTTTAGTCGCTGGCGGGCCCGGTTATGCTCAGGGGGCCGCCGGGCTGTTCGAGAAGCTGGATCCGGGCCTGGGTCCTTACCGGAAGACCCCAAATGTCTATGAATCCCTTGGATGCGCTCTGGTCGAAGGTGTCTCCCCGGTCGTACGTGGCCAGCTCGAACTGGTAGAGGGCCTGGGGGGCCTTGCGCCCGACCACCGTGCACTGCCCCTTGTGCAGCCTGACTCTTATGGTCCCCGTCACGTGCCGCTGCGTGCTCTGGACGTAGGATGCCAGGTCCTGGTGCAGGGCGGTGAACCATTGGCCGTTGTAGATCAGGTCGGCGTATTCCTGGGCCACCTTGTCCTTGAACCGGGCCTGGTCCTTGCTCAGGGTCATGTCTTCCAGGGCCCGGTGGGCGGTCGTGAGGACTATGCCCGCGGGCGCTTCGTATATCTCCCGGGACTTGATCCCGACTAGCCGGTTCTCCACGTGGTCGATTCGCCCCACCCCGTGGGCCCCGGCCGCCTTGTTCAGGACGTCGATTAGCTCCACGCCACCCATCTCCCGACCGTCCAGCCGCACGGGAATTCCGGTCTCGAAGTCGATCTCGTGGTATTCCGGCTCGTCGGGGGCGTTGGAGGAAGAGACGGTCCACTGGTAGACGTCCTCCGGGGGCTCTACCCACGGGTCTTCCAGGACGCCGGTCTCGATGCTCCGGCCCCACAGGTTCTCGTCGATGGAGTAGGGGTTGGCCTTGGTCAGGGGGACGGGGATGCCGTGCTCCCTGGCGTAGTCGATCTCCTGCTCCCGAGTCATCCCCCACTCCCGGGCCGGCGCTATGATTTCGAGGCCCGGGGCCAGCGCCCCGACGCTCACGTCGAAGCGCACCTGGTCGTTCCCCTTCCCCGTGCACCCGTGGGCCACGGCGTATGCGCCCGTCTCCACGGCCACGTCCACCAGGAGCTTGGCCATCAGGGGTCGGGCCAGGGCCGTAGCCAGGGGATATTTGCCTTCGTAGATGGCGCCGGCCTGCAGGGCCGGCCACACGAAGTAGTTGACGAAGTCTTCGCGGGCGTTCAGCACCTCGGCCTGCACGGCGCCCGTGCCCAGCGCCCGACGCCGCACCTCCTCCAGGTCTATCTCCCCTCCCACGTCGACGGTGAGCGTCACTATCTCTGCGTTGTAACGGTCTGCCAGCCATCTGATGGCCACGGAGGTGTCGAGACCCCCGCTGTATGCGAGTACGATCTTATCGGTCACCTTTTTCCTCTGTAATTTCAGGCTTGGGCCACGGCCCCGAGGGCCGCGTCCAGTATTTCAATTGCCTTGTCTGCCTCATCGTCGGAGAGGATGAGAGGCGGGATCAGGCGCAGGGCATTGGGCTTGACGGGGTTCACCAGCAGGCCCCGGTCCCGGCACTCGTTGACCAGGGCCCCCGAGACGTCGTCGTTGAGGGCCAGGGCCAGCAGCAGCCCCACTCCCCTCACCCCGACCGCCAAATCGTGCTTGCCGGTCAGCCCCTCCAGGCCCGACCGCAGCCGCTCCCCGACCCTGCGGGCGTTGCCCACAACGTCGTTGTCCAGGATGTACCGCATGTTCGCTGCGGCCACCGCAGTCCCCAGGGGGTTGCCGCTGAACGTCGAGCCGTGGTCTCCCGGCTCGAAGACGGAGGCGCTCTTCTTGGCCATAACCGCCCCGATGGGGAACCCTCCCCCCAGGGCCTTGGCCAGGGTCATGACGTCGGATTCCACCCCGAAATGCTGGTAGGCGAACAGGTTTCCCGTCCTCCCGATGCCCGTCTGGACCTCGTCGAAGATCAGGAGCAGGTTGCGTTGATCGCACCAGTCCCGCACTTGCTGCAGGTACTCGCGGGAGGGTACGTTAACGCCGCCCTCGCCCTGTATCGGTTCCAGCATCACGGCGCAGGTGTGCTCGCTGGTGGCGGAAATCACCGCCTCGATGTCGTTGAAGGGCACGTTGACGAAACCCTGAGGAAGGGGCGTGAAGGTAGCCTGGTGGTCGGGCTGGCCCGTTGCCGCGACCATGGCGAAGGTGCGCCCGTGGAACGACTGCATCGCCGAGATGACCTCGTAGGCGCCGTTGAGGTTGACCTTGCCGTGCTTGCGGGCGATCTTTATCGCCGCCTCGTTGGCCTCTGCCCCGCTGTTCTGGAAGAACACCTCGTCACAGCAGGAGTTCTCGACCAGTATCTGGGCCAGCTCCACCTGGGGGACGGTGTAGTACAGGTTGGAAACGTGCCACAGCGCCCGACTCTGCTTCTCCAGCGCCTCTATCAGGGCCGGATGGCAGTGCCCCAGACCCGTGACCGCGATCCCGCCCACGAAGTCAAGGTACTCCTTGCCGTCTTCGTCCCAGACCTTCACGCCCTCGCCCCTGACGAGGGTCACGGGCTGCCGGCGGCCCGTGGACATGAAATACTTGCCTTCCAACTCTTGCCAATTCGCCATCTGTTGTTCCTTTCGCAGTGGAGAGCAGGTTTCAGCGCTGAAAAATCAGCCGAACCAGGTCCCCGGGCCCCGACCCTTCACCGCATCCAGGAGGGCGTGGGGCCTGCGCCCATCGGTGATGATCGCTCTTACCGAGGCCTCGGTTGCCTTTAGACACGCCTCCACCTTCGGGATCATCCCCGAGTTGATGACCCCCGACTCGATCATGCTCATCGCCTCGTCCCTCGAAAGCGAGGAGACGCAGGCGCCGGTCTCGTCCAATATCCCTTCCACGTCCGTGAGGAAGATGAGGCCGGTGGCCCCGATTGCCGACGCCAGCTCCCCGGCCACGGTGTCGGCGTTGACGTTCAGAAAGCCTTTCCAATCCGTGCTGCCGTTGCGCCGCTGGGCGGCTATGGGCGAAAGCACGGGCAGGCAGCCGCCGCGGGCCAGGGCCTCCAGGGGCCCGGGGTCCACCCCCGTAACCCGACCGACGTATCCCAGCTCCGAGTCTCGCACCTCGGCCTGGATGATTCCCCCATCCACCCCGCTCAACCCCACGGCCCGACCCCCGCATCCCGCGATGGAGGCTACCAACTCCTTGTTTACAAGGCCCGCGAGGACGGCGGTTGCAACCTCCAGCGCCGGGCCATCGGTCAC
>JAAXHX010000366.1 GCA_012270635.1 Dehalococcoidia bacterium
GGGGCCCGGCTGGTCCACGTCATCGACGCCTGGCACTTCTATCGTGACAACCCGGCGGACATCTTCTTCATCTGGAACGGCGGCGTCGGGCTCTGGGGCGCGTTGCTCGGAGGGACGGTCACGGGGGTGACCTGGGCGATCCTGAACAAGCAGTCCGTGGGCAAGCTGGCCGACATCACCGCCCCCATGATGCTGGTGGCCCAGACGGTTGGCCGCGTGGGCGACGTCATCAACGGGGAGCACTTCAGCACCCGGACGAGCCTGCCCTGGGGCTGGGTCCACACCCATCCTGACTGGCCCGGCCTGAATACGGGCAGACCGGCGGTACCCGTTTCCGAAACCGGGTCGGAGATCGCGTATCACCCCTCGGTGGGCTACGAGATGGTCGCCGACGTGCTGCTGTTCTTAGTCATCATGCGGCTCATCGGCAGGGTCAAACCCGACGGCATGGTGATGCTCATCTACCTGGGCGCGTACTCCGTCATACGGTTCCTCGTCCAGTTCACCCGGGACGACCCGGGTAGGATAGGCGCCCTGCAGCAGGCCCACGTGATAGCCCTGCTGACCCTTGCCGCCGTTGTCGCCTTTGGGACGTTCATGCTGATGCGGCATCGGGCGGAAGGCCCCCGGGCCCCGAGCCCGCCCCTGAGGAGCGCATGAGACGCGGCCAACTTTCATTGACTTCGTTCGTTATCAAGGGCGAAGAGACGTTGCGCGGCCGGCGCTTTACCGACGCGTTGGATATCAGAGGCTCGGGATGAGAGAGGAGCCGAGAACGCCATGGTGAGCCCCGAAACGGGAGCCCAGCAGACCGGACCGCGCGTCCTGGCCAGGCTGGGATTCTCACCGGCCCCGTTCGTTCATGCGATAGCGTTTGTCGCAGGGTTCTCCCTGGTGTTCACGGGTTTGGGCGCGCTGCTGGGCTCCCTCGGGACGGGGAGTTGGAGGGACTGGCTGGAGATCGGGGCGGGGACGGTGCTGATCATCCTGGGATTTCACCTGAGCAGCGTCGTCAGGTTCGGGCCCTTGACCAATATCCTCTACCGGCAGAGGGGCATCGGCATCGGAGCCGGCGATAAGCCGAACCTGCTGAGGTCGACGGTGGTCGGGGCGGCGTTTGCCATAGGGTGGACGCCGTGTGTCGGGCCCATCTTGGCCGGAATCCTCTCGCTTACGCTGGAGGGATCGATAGGCCAGGGCGCGGTCCTGATGTTCGCGTACTCCCTGGGGTTGGGGCTGCCCTTCCTGCTGGTGGGGGCTTTCATCGGCGTTGCGAGACGCTGGCTGAAGAAGGTCAACCCGTACCTGGAGTTCATTGAGTTGATTAGCGGTCTGCTCCTGGTGCTTATAGGGGCGCTGATAGTGACCGGGTCCCTGCAGCAGCTGAACTCCTACTTCACCTTCATCCCCGAGGTTACGGGGAGCAGCGAGGTGACGGGGATGGGCGGCGCATCGATCGTCATAGCCTTTGCGGGGGGCATACTGTCCTTCCTGTCCCCGTGCATCCTGCCCCTGGTCCCGATCTGGCTGGGATACATGGGCGGCTCGGTGCTCGACCGCCGGGCCCCCGGCGTCCGACCCGCCCCCGCCACGTAAAGGGCCTGCCTCTCATTCGGGCCCAGAGAGACGGCGGGCTAGGCGCTGGGCGCGAAGTCGATCAGCTCCAGTTCCAGCCGCTCCCTGTCTTGCCAACGGTCGATCTTGATGTGATAGACCGCGTCGATGGGGCCGGTCAACTCGCCGATGCGATGTCCCATCCTGAAGGCCACGGCGTTCCAGACCGAAGTCCCTCCCCGCAACGACATCCTCAGGTGCGCTTCGTCGGATCCCATGGTGCGCACGCCCAGGGGAGTGAGCCTCTTGGAGAGGAACACGGGCCGAGGGTTTCCCTGGCCCACGGGCTCCAGCAGCCGGATGAACTTCAGGAGCCGGGCCTCGATCTGCGTGAGGGGCATGGCCACGTCGATCTTGATGGAAGGTTGAAGGTCCAGGCCCCCGAGCCTCTCGGCGGCGATCTCGGTGAGGCGGTCCTTGAGGGCGTCAATGTTCTCATTGGCTATGACGAATCCCGCGGCCTGGGCATGGCCCCCGTGACGGATGAACAGGTCGGCGCATTGCTGCAGGGCGGCGGTGATGTCGAACTCGGGAATGGAGCGGCAGGAAGCGCGCGTGACCTCGGGCCCGGTGGACAGCACGACCGCCGGCCTGTAACGCTCCTCGCTAAGCTTGCCGGCGACCAGCCCCACGACGCCCGGCTCGAAGCCCGGGCCCCCGGCGATGATTATGGGCCCGTCTACGGGGGGTTCGTCCAGCTGGGCCTGGGCCCTGGCGAACGCGTCCTCGGTGTGGCTGCGGCGCTGGCGGTTGCGCTGGTTCAGCTCATCGGCCAGGGGCTGGGCTTCGGCGGCGGAGGCGGCGGTCAGGAGCCGGTAGCTGGTGATGGCATGATCGACCCTCCCGGCCGCGTTGATCCTCGGGGCCAGGGAGAAGGAGATGGTCTCGGCGTCCAGGTTCCCGGGACTCACGCCCGCCCGGGACATGAGCTCCCGGAGGCCGGGGCGCTCGGCCCTGTTCAGGACCTCGAGACCCCGCTTGACCAGGTTGCGGTTGTCGCCCACCAGGGGCGCCATGTCGGCTACGGAGCCCAGAGCGACCAGGTCCAGCAGACTCTCGTCCTCGTCGTGCCCCAGGTGATGCCGCAGAACTTGCATGGTCCTGTAGGCAAGGCCGACGGCGGCCAACTCTCGGAACGGGTACGGGGAGTCCCGGCGCTTCGGGTCGATAATGGCGAGGGCCGGGGGGAGGTCGGGTGGGGGGGTGTGGTGATCGGTGACTATGACGTCGATGCCCATTTCGTTGGCAAGCTCAATCTCGGACCGGGAGCTGACGCCGCAGTCGGCGGTGATGATGAGGTCCACCCCGAGGCCCCCGAACTTTTCCAACCCCTGGACGCTGAGCCCATGCCCCTCCTCCGTGCGATGGGGAATGTAGGGGGTCGTCCGCGCCCCCAGGGCTGTCAGGCCGTTATTCAGCAGCGCGGTTGCTGTCACCCCGTCGGCGTCGAAGTCTCCGTAGACGGCGATGAACTCCCGCCTCTCTATGGCCGCGGCTATGCGCTCGATTGCCGGGGCGATGTCGGGGAGGAGGTTGGGGTCGGGGAGGGGGAGGTCCTCGATGGAGAGGAATTTCTTGATCTGGGAGAGATCGGTCAGCCCGCGATTGTAGGAGATTTGGGCCGTGGATGGCGGTATACCCCTGAACCGCACCATCCTGTCCCGTGGTACGGGAGGGGAGATAGTCCAGCGGAACTTCGTCATTCAGGAAAGAGGGGAAGGGTCACCAGAGGGACATTCCGCTGCGGTCCAGCTCGTCGTTGTATTCGTTGGCCAGGGTGAATGCGCGGAAGGTGAGGTATACCCACGCGGCAATCCCGACGGCAATGAATACGTAGGTGTATTGCAGGTTAGACCAGAGCATGTAGACGGTGAGGGTAATGGCGAGTCCCGGCAGGATGAACCTGCGGCCTCGGAGGGGGTCCGACTCCTCGTTCGGGTAGGCAAGGAGGATGAGGGCGGCCCAGGCCGGCACGCCGAGGGCATAGAAGATCGGGCCTTCGCCGATGAAGGTCAGCAGAACGAACAGCCCCCAGATGGTGGCCCCCGCCATCATCAACAGCAGACCGGTGATCACCTTGCCCACGTAAATGTGGCCCACGCCCCAAATGCCCACAAGGCCGCAAAGTGACGCCAGCATGGCCGCGATGTCGGGGTCCTTGCGGGGCAGGGGCGGCAGGTCTTCCTCTCCGACCTCCGCTTCGGGTGGGGGCCAGGTGAGGGGCCGATAGCCGTCCAGCCTGACCAGTCCGTGGCCGTTTCTAAGCACCTCCGGGTCCACGAAGCGAAGGAGGGAGTCGGGGATAGGGCCCCAGGACTGGCCGCCGCACCCCTGGCACTTCGTCTCGGAAGAGAGGGCGAGCATCGAGCAATGCCGACAGACTTTGGAATCGATAAGCTGTTTCAGGGGCATGGGTCTAGCCTCCCGAAGGGTAGTGGGTGGGGCAGGGTGCGCCGGATGCCGCCTTCGGGCGTCGGGGCTTTGCTGTCTCCGAGACCACGCGGGTCATGGATGAGACCCTCCCCTCAACTACCTAACCCAATTATACGCCAGCGAAACGACGGGGCGGGCTCGGGGCCCGCCCGACTTTGTTCAGTAAGCTATCTGTCCTTGGATATCATGGCCGAGAGAAGGTCGCCGATGAACACGTACCGGAATTGCTGTCCTTGGTTGCATCGGAAAGCGCCGTACATACCGTATAGGATTGGGATGACCAGCACCAGCAGACCGACTCCAGTATTGATTGCTGACCCAAGCACGAATGCCACGAAGCCCGTAAACGCTTGAAAAATGAAGGCTTGCAAAGCCTGAAAACCTACGTATTCAGAGCTTCTTCGTTTGAATATCCAAATTCCCATTGTAATTGCCACAAAGTAAGGGAAAAAGGTTATTACGTTCAACACCATGTTCGCGTGGGCTATAGCTGCCCACATACGTTCGGAGGGACTGATTTCGCCGGGTTGCAAGGCTGCGCACCTCGGGGGGTATGGGTTCAATTAGCGGTGTAGGCTGGCCTCATTATAGCACAGGCGGGTTATTTTGCTCTTTGAGGGCTTTGCACGGCTGCC
The DNA here is from genome assembly GCA_012270635.1 of Dehalococcoidia bacterium. Next base: position 4,683 of record JAAXHX010000366.1, read on the forward strand.
GATGGCCCATCTCGTGTCTTGCAGATGACCCTGCACTCCCCTCCCGCTCATACTTCCCTTCGACAGACTCAGGATAAACTAGGGCTCAGGACGAGCGGGTACCGGGGATGGATTCCCGATCGGAGTCGGGAATGACGGAGTGGGGATGGATTCCGGCTCGGGGGCCGGAATGATGAGATGGGGGGTGGAGATGAGTGTTGGACGCGGGCAGGTCGGTTGTTTGCGGGGATGGCGGTCGGACGTGGGGAGGTGGTCGGGCGGTGGGGTTGTCAGGCGGGAGGAGGGTGGTCAGGTGGGAGGGGGAGTGAGGGTTAGGCGGAGGGTTGGCGGAAGATGAGCACCGAGTTGTGCCCCCCGAAACCCAGGGAGTTGGAGAG
>JAAXHX010000367.1 GCA_012270635.1 Dehalococcoidia bacterium
CTCTGCCGCTTGAGCAGCTGGATGGTGCGGTAGACGGTGGCGATGTCTATGAACGGGTAGGTCTTCCTGACCTTTTCGTGGATGTCCTCGGCGGTCATGTGCCCCGGGCTGGACGCGATGGCCGAAAGGATCATCACCCGCTGGGGAGTGAGCCTGTAGCCGGCCGCTCTGAGCGAGTCCAGGAGCTCGTCTGCCTTGTTCACCAATTACCTCGGGGGAGGGGCCGACTCCCGCCAGGCTAAGGAAGATGGGTCTTATCACGCTCGCATGGGGATGCGGACAAGTTGCATCCGCACCCGTGCAGGAGCAAGTGTACCACCTTCCTCTCACTCGGGTTACGCCGGCCTTATGCGATGGTCGGATATTGGGCCCTCGGCAAGTCCTAGCGGCTATCTCGACCTTGTGGCGCGCTGTATAATCACTGCGCCACAGAAGTTCGAGGACTCAAGAGACATCTACCAACATCAGGGTGGGGAGGTTATCCCGCGCCCCCTTGTTGGTGGTCTCTTGGGATGAAAAGGACTTCTGTGGCAAGAGTCTCCACATCCTGTTGCCACAAGGGGGTTCCATGAGCGGGTATGCTCCACGTCTTCTTAAACGGTCCGACGCGGGCTGTTTTTCCCACGTTTCACCCTCGGGTTAGGCGGTCCTCCGGCCCGTGGGCGATCTCAACGTAGAGTCCCGTTCCCTGTTCATTGCGGACAACCTGGAAGTCCTGCGCGGGATTAACTCGGAGACCATCGACCTCATCGCCACAGATCCTCCCTTCAACAAAGGGGTGAAGGCTTTCCAAGGCATCACTACGGCGGGTACGGACGCGGAAGGACGAAGGGTCAGCTATAAGGATGTATGGACGTGGGCTGACGATGTGCAGGGCGAGTGGACGGAGAGCATCCGGGAAGACCACCCCAGCCTTTACGCCGTTATACGCGCCGCCAACGCTGCCGCCGGGGAGGACATGGGGGCGTATCTATGTTGGCTGGGCGTCCGAGTGTTGGAGATGCACCGGATACTCAAGCCTACCGGCTCTATGTACCTCCACATCGACCACACGGCCCACGCTTACGCCAAGGCCATGATGGATGCCGTGTTTGGACGAGAGAACTTCAGGAATGAAATCGTTTGGACTTACCGACGATGGCCTGCCAAAACACCACAATGGCAAAAGATGCACGATACGATTCTCTGGTATTCCAAAGGCACCGGATGGACATGGAATCAACTGTATGAGCCACTTTCGGAGTCCACTCAAAAGACATGGGGAACAAAGAAACAGGTAGCCGACTTCTCTACTGGTCGACGTAAGCCTAGTCAGACTGACAAGGAATCGCCAGGCGCTCCAATGCGCTCTGTATGGGATATAAGGGTCATCGCTCCAATATCCAAAGAGCGCACCGGCTATCCGACCCAAAAGCCCTTAGCCCTCTACGAGCGCATCATCAAGGCTTCCAGCAACGAAGGGGACGTGGTTCTTGATCCATTCGCGGGTTGCGCCACGACCTGTATTGCTGCAGAACGCTTGGGTCGAGATTGGATAGCAATTGACATCAACAAAGAAGCCAAAGACGTGATGCTAGAGAGGCTACGAAAAGAGGCCCAACTGCCACAAGGTTCACAATCTCATGAGCGGGCAATTTCAGTAAAGACCGAGCTGCCTACCAGGACGGATGATGGAGTCGACGCGGCCCCGGAACTTGTGCTCATCAGCCCGAAGCCTAAGGCTCCACGCTATACAGCGCGAGAACTACGCGGTCGGCTGATCCTCGAGGATGGTATGAAATGCCAGGGGTGCGGCTGGGTCCCGCACCACGAGGAATACCTGGAGGTCGACCACCGGGTCCCCAAGTCCAAAGGCGGCAGGGACGGTCTCCGCAACCGGGTGCTCCTTTGCTCGCCGTGCAACAGCGCAAAGGGGAACAAGTTGACCCTTCCAGAGTTACGGCAACGACGATTGGAAGAAAAGCGGATGGAGGACGAGGCCTGGGACTGGGCCTGGTATGAGCAGATTGGGAAATTCGGGTAGCCCCTAGCCTTTTGACCCTTCGACAAGCTCAGGACAGTTTAGCCGCAGAATGCACGGCCCAATCTATAGATTCCCGTGTCGGGGCACGGGAATGGCGGAGGGATGTGGGTGTCCCCTGTAGAGACCATGGGCCGGTCTTTTCGATTCTTATGTTGACCATCTTGCCGGTGAGGTCCTCGTCCTCGATGGGGAAGAAGACGAGCTTGTTGGTGCGGGTGCGGCCCTGCCACTTGCCCTTGTGCCGTCTTTCCACCAGCGCCTCCTGCTCGCTCCCGAGCAGCGTTTCGTTGATCTCGCCGGCAATGCGCTTCTGGACCTCCTCGACTACGTGGAGGCGTCTCATCTTCTCGTCCTGCTCCAGGCAGTCGCCGATCTTTCGAAAGGCTATGGTGCCGGGCCGCACGGAGTAAGGCGCCACATGGACCTTGTCGAAGCGGACTTCCTCCAGGATATCGACGGTGCGCTGGAACTGGGCCTCGGTCTCGTTGGCGAAGCCGACGATGATGTCGGTGCTCATGGAAACGCCGGGTATGGTCTCACGAATGCGCCCTGTCAACTCCAGGTAGTCCGCCGAGGCGTACCCCCGACGCATGGTCTCCAGCACCTCGTCATCCCCGGCCTGGATGGGGAGGTTGATGTGCTCGCAGACCTTGGGCAGGGAGGCGACCGCGTCGATGAGCTTCTGGCTCATGTCATTGGGGTGCGAGGTGAGAAAGCGGATGCGCTCTATGCCGTCGATGGGGTCCAGCTCCGTGAGTAGGTCGGCGAGGTCCGGGGCGTCGGGCAGGTCCTGGCCGTAGGAGTCGACGTTCTGGCCAAGCAAGGTGACCTCCTTGACGCCGTTCCGTCCCAGGGCCGACACCTCTTCAACGAGCTCGGGGATGTGACGGCTGCGCTCCCGGCCCCGACGGTAGGGGATGATGCAGAAGGTGCAGAACTTGTCGCAGCCGTGGATGATGGGCACGTTCACACTGACCTTGGGCTGAGTCGGGACCAGGGCCCCGAGGTTGTCCAGACACGTGCCATCGTCATCGGACAACCGCCGGACCAGGGGGTCGAAGTCCTGGGGCCTTAGGAACAGGTCGACGTGGGGAAAGCGCTTCTTCAGGCTCTCGTCCCGGGGCCCGACCATGCAGCCCATCAGGGCGATGGTCCGGTTGGGGTCTTCCCTCTTGAGGGGTTTCAGGGAGTTGAGTCGGCCGGCGACCTTGTCCTCGACGCCCTGCCGCACGACGCAGCTGTTCAGGACTATCAGGTCAGCGTCTTCCATACGAGAGGCGCGCTCACAACCCATCTTCTCCAGAGCGCTGGCCAGACGCTCCGAGTCGGCCTCGTTCATCTGGCAGCCTACGGTCCAAATGTGGTAGCCGGGCACTTGGTCATTCCTCCAGAAGAGTCAGGAAGCTATCGAGGCGTAGGGGGTTGGAGTAGAACTTGTACAGCCGCATGAGGTCGTTGTAGTTCTCGTCCAGGAGGAGACCGACCTTGCTGGAAACGCAGTCCTGGATGGTGACCGTGTGAAAGTCGTACTGATAGGCGTCTATCACGGTGGTTAGCACGCAGGCATTGGCCGTGACCCCCGAGACCAGGATGAGCTCGGCGCGGAGGCCGTTTAGGAGTCCCGCGAGGTCGGTCTGAAAGAAGGAGCTGAACCTACGCTTGTCCACCACGTAGTCCCCATCATGGGGCAAAAGCCGGGGCACGATCTCCACGCCCCGGGTCCCCTCGACGCAGTGCACGGGCTCCGAGTCCCCTTCGCGCCCGCGGTCCACGCCGTCGGCCCGGTGGACTTCCCGGGTGTAGATGACGGGCGCGCCCCGGGAGCGCATGGCGTCGCAGAGGCGGCGGGTGTTTTCGATCACGGGGTCGGCGTCCGCGCAGGCGTAGGGCGCATCCGGGTCCAGAAAGTCGTGCTGCATGTCGATGACTATGAGCGCCGACCTGTCCATGAGGCCCCTTATTTGCGATGTTTCAAGCACGAGTGAACTGTGGAAATCAAGGGTTTGGGGGAGTGGCGGAGGGAGTGGGATTCGAACCCACGATCCAGGTCTCCCCAGATAAGCGCTTAGCAGGCGCCCGCACTAGGCCACTATGCGATCCCTCCGCTAATGGGAGACGGGCTCTCTGACGGACGGCACACAACCTTCGACCCACTCGCCCCGTCCGTGCTCGTCCACCTCTTTCTTCCAGATGGGGACTTCTTCCTTTATCCGGTCGATGATGTAGCGGCAGGCCTCAAAGGCCTCGGCCCGGTGAGGCGTGCCCACGGCGATGATGACGCTGGGCTCGGTCAGCTCCAGCCGCCCGACCCGGTGGGCCACGGCGACGTCCGGGTCGTCCCAGCGG
>JAAXHX010000368.1 GCA_012270635.1 Dehalococcoidia bacterium
ATCGACCACCCGGCCCTTGTTGGTGGTGAGAACCGTGGACAACCCGAACCCCACGGCCCTTTCGTCAACGTCGTTGGTGGACAGGCGGTCCAGCAGGTCCAGGGCGTCCTCTCCCGTCATTCGGAGGACGCCGGGGCTGGGGGGATGGGCCAGGGCGACGGTCTCTCTAACGCCTGATAGAGCCGTTTCCGGTGTCGTATGGTCTGCCGTCTGCGTCATTGAAACCAAGTCCCTTCGAAGCANNCCGCCGGAGAAGTCGAGAGTCGTGCCGCCCAGGTAGAACATGCTCTTGAAATCGACGAAGAGCTTTACGCCGTGCTCCTCGATGACCTTGTCATCCTTCTTGGGGGACTCGGCGAAGCCCAGCTTGTAGGTGAGCCCGGAGCACCCCCCGCCCTTGACGGCCATGCGGAGTCCGAAGTCGTCGTACCCCTGTCTCTCGGCGAGTTTCTGCATCTGTGTGGCGGCCTGTTCGGTAACGTGGATGGTTGGCAATGGATGTGTTGTGGTCATGGCTGCCTGCCTCTCGGCTTTGCAAGGAGTGGTCTATTGAGATTTTAAGAAGGGGGTCAAGGTATGTCAAGGACGGCTGCGTATGGCCAGTCGTTGCCTGGCGCGGCGTCGGGAGGGCAGGAACCGCTCGCAGCCGCCCATGGGAAGGTGGTGGGCGAAGATGCTGGGCTCGGAAGCCAGGAAGCGGAGCGCCCACCTGTAGGGGGAGTCGGGGTTCTCCGCCGGCTGCCGACGATATCGGTAGTCGTGCAGGGCAATGAAATCGTCCAGGTCTCTTATGAGCGTATCCATACGCCCCAACTGGTCTTTCAGGAACGGCGTTGACCCGGGACGGGTCAACATGCCCAGGGCCCGGGTCAGGTGTGAAAGACACAACAAGTCCTTGGCCCCGTGCTCCCGGATTTGTGACACCGTGTGGTCGAGCGCCGAGGCGTCGAGGTCCCGGCGTCTCAGGCAAGAGGGGCATCTCACCGACTCCGCCTCTTCTTGCGGTTCTTCCCTCGATGTAAATCGGGCGTACAGGGCCGTACCTTCAGTGGACGCGGCCCGGTAGTGGGCCAGGCAGAGGTCAACCTTGGACGGGGGAGAGGCGGGCAAGTCTCCTTCGAGGCGAATGAGGCGCTCGCATACGGGACATCTTTCCGAGGCGTTGACGTAGACGCTTTCCGACCTCATGGGCACCGGGTGAAAGCTTGGAAGAGGCTTGATTGCCGCCTCCAGGCGACGAAGACCGCCGGATGACCGCCGCGCCTTCGATGACTCATGGAAGGCCGCGTTTTGGAGGTCGGCGAGCCGGTGACGCGTTTGGGGACGGGAGGCCCGGGAGACCAGCGACGAGAAGTGAGCGCGGCAGAGAGGAAAAGCGGATTCGAGCCATCGGGGAGGGGATGCAGAGGCGACGGCCAGGAGCAGGCGTGACGCACTCCGCCGCGCCGCGTTCTCGGCTGTCGCGCAGGCCTGGCAGTCGCGGCCCAGGTGGAAATTCCATGAAGGGGCGTCTATCCAGGGTTCGGTCGAACGGCCGGTCTCCAGGGCCCGGGAGACGATCTTGACCAGGTGTTGAAAGACCATGGCCACGCCGAGGGAGCTTTTGATAACGTTGCGGGAGACTTCCACCGTGCGCCAGAGGTCGCCGGGGCAGAGGCCGCCGGCGCTTAT
>JAAXHX010000369.1 GCA_012270635.1 Dehalococcoidia bacterium
CCGATTTCCTCGTCGGTCATGCCGAGAATCTCCCTGTAGACGTATTCGTTGTGCTGGCCGAGAGTCGGGGCGGCGGTGAGGCTGCCGGGGGTCCGGGACAGATCGAAGGAGAAACCGTCATAGGCATGACGCCCGATAACCTCGTGCTCCAGGTAGTGGAAAAAGCCTCGATGCTGCACCTGGGGGTCGTTGAACTGGCCCTCGGCGCTCAGGACGACACCCGCGGGCACGCCCCCCGCTTGCAGGGACTCCATGACTTGCTGGGTATCCCGCTCCCGGGTCCACTCCCCTATCAGGCGGTCCAGGTCGTCCTCGTTGGCCTTCCTGGCCTCCAGGGTGCGAAAGCGAGGGTCGCTGGCCCAGTGGGGTCTGTCCATGACCGCGCAAAGGCTGGCCCACTCCTCGTCGGTGAAGACGGCGATGGCGCACCAGGAGTCGTCACCGAGACAGGGATAGGCGTTGTGGGGGGCGGCCCTCGGGTCCCGGTTGCCGTGCCTGATCGCCTCATGGCCGTTGAGGGAGTAGTCCATCTGGACGGGCGCTATCATCTGCAGGCCGCACTCCAGCTGCGACAGGTCCAGGTGCTGGCCCACTCCCGTCTTGCGCCGGTGGTCTAGAGCGGCGACGAGGGCGGCAGCGCCGAAGAAAGGTGAGATGAAGTCAGTGTAAGCGCCGTAGGGGGTCGCGGGATCACGGTCCGGCCAGCCCGTCAGATGGGCATAGCCGGAGAGGCTGGCCATCATCATGCCGAAACCGATAAAGCCGCTGTGGGGGCCGCCGTGCCCCTGCTGGCTCGCGCTGTAGTAGATGATGTCGGGCTTGAGCTTGCGAATGCTCTCGTAGTCCAGGCCCCACTTGGCCATGGCGCGGGGGCTGAAGGACTCGGCGACCACGTCGGCCCACAGGATGAACTTCCGGGCCAACTCGACGCCCTTGGGGGTGTTGATGTTAAGGCTCACGCCGTACTTGCCGGTGTTGTAGTCGGCCATGAAGGCGCTGCGGTCGACGCCCGGGACCCCGTCCTTGAAGGGTGGCGTCACGCGTAGGGTGTCGAGGTGGGTGTGGGACTCGATGTGGACCACCGTGGCCCCGTGGTCGGCGAGGTTCTTGACGGTTATGGGCCCGACGCCCACCCACGTGAAGTCGGCGACCTTTATACCTTCGAAAATCTGGTCAGGCAAGGCGCAAGCTCCTCAGATGACCCCGACGCTTTCCAGGCGGGACAGGTCCCGGGGCTTGAGGCCCAACTCGCCGGCATAGATCTCACGATTGTGCTCGCCGACGTGCGGGGCGCGGCGAGGTGGGCCGACGGGGCTCTCCGACTGTCGGATGGGCCAACCGGGATATATCACCGTCTCGCCTATCTCGGGGTCGAAGACTTCCTGCCAGAAGCCGCGGGCCTCGAGCTGGGGATTGACCATCTGATAGGACGGTGTGCCGACGGGCGCAATCCATATCCGCCGGGCTACGGCCCCGTCGTAAAGCTCTTCCACCGTGTGGGACTCGAAGAAGGCCCCGATTACTCTCTCCAGCATCTCGCGGGTCTTGGGGTCGGAGGGGACGAAGCCGAGGCTCGCCCAATCGAAGTCCTTCAGCTCCAGGCCCATGCCTTCGCTGTTCATCCACTCCGTCAAGTTCTGGTTGACCCGAATGCCGGGCCCAGCGCCGACGATCAGGAAAGTGACATAGCCGTCCTTGCATTTCCAGGTGTAGCGCACCGGGACCTCCTGCTCCTTGCCGTCCCTGACCATGGAGAAGGTCTTGACCGCCCCGCCCCTCAGGGTGTTCATGCGGGAGATGTCCCAGGTTATGGTCACGTTCATCTGCGTCCATATCACCGATAGCTGCATGGAGGCGTCCACGTGCTGGCCCCTGCCGGTGCTCTCCCGATGGTAGTAGGCGTTCATGGTCCCGACGGAAGCCTGGAGGGCGGCGTGGCTCCAGGCTTGGGGGTAGCTGATCCTGACGGGAGGGCGGTCATGGTCTCCGCTAATGTACATGATGCCGCCCATGGCCATGCCGATGAGGTCAGTGGCCTTGTAGCGGGCGTAGGGTCCGGTCTGACCAAAGGGGGTGATGGAGGTCATGACTAGGCCCGGGTTCAGCTTGCTCAACGCCCGGTACCCGAGCCCAAGGTCGTCCAGGTAGCTGGGAGTAAAGGACTCGATAACGAAGTCGGCCTTCTCGGCGAGACTGACAAAGAGGTCCCGGCCCTCGGGAGTTTCAAGGTTTAGGGTGATGCCCCTCTTGTTGGCGTTGAAGGCCCACCAGTAGAGGCTTTTCTCGGGGTCGGGGGTGTTGTGATAGAAGGGACCCTGGAGACGGCCAGGGTCTCCGCCCGGCTCCTCGATCTTGAGGACGTCGCAGCCGAGGTCGGCTAGGACTTTCCCGCAGAGGAAGCCGTTCTCCCGGGTGAGGTCGAGAACCCTGAGGGGTGGGAGCAGGTTCATGGAAGAACCCTAAACGCGGGTCGGTGGGTTGTCAACGGGGCGCTGGGCGCCCCCGGCCCCGGAGAGAATCGGTCCCACCCACCCGCCTTGTCCAGCGGGAAGGAATAGACTGCACTTCGTCAGCCGGCATGGAGAGGATGCCTTGGTACAGGCATGGAATCGACGTGAGATAATGCAGGATGCTGGATGGCGAAACATCGTTGATAGGGTGAAGGTTTAGGGGGAAACGCGTGACGGGCATCTGGACAAATATGGGAGAAGGATGGCAGTTGGGTTTACCCCAAGCCTTCCCGGATGAAGCGACTCTGCACGGGCTTATAGAGGAAAACCCCCAGCTTTTACCACTAGCCGGCGAACCGTATCTCGCCGTCCTGGGATCCGAAGTGCAATTGGGCGGCGGATACGCGGACCAGCTGTGTGTGGAGTCCTCAGGGCGTCCGGTTATCATCTAGGTGAAGCTGGCCAAAAACCCGGAGGCGCGCAGGGCGATTGTTTCGCAGGTCATCGCCTATGCAGCGTTCCTTCAAAACTCCACCGTCAAAGGCCTGGAGCAAGGACCACTTCGGAAGGCGCTTGCAGATTCAAGCTACGACTCCATCCTTGACGCAGCATCGGCCCAAGATCAGGAAGGAGCCGTGGATGAGGACTCTTTCCCCGTTACGATGCAAGAACATCTAGACCGGGGAGATTTCAGATTGGTGTTCGTTTTGGACGAAGTTTCTACGGAATTGACCAGGATGGTAGCTTACCTGGACTCCATAACCGTTCAGGCTCTGACAATTGATCTGATAACGGTCAAAGTCTATGAGGTGAACGGAGCGCAAATTGCTCTGCCTCAACGCGTCTCTCCTGATATAGCCGTAATGACCCCTGCCCCGAACCCGGCCAAGCCCAAGGCCAAAGGGATAATGTCGGATGGCGTTGATGCGTTTCGTGCTTCTATAGAAGACGCTGCCGGTGAGGCCCGGAAGACCTTCGATGAATTGATCGCGAGGGCCGAGGAGTGGGCATCGTTGCCGAATGTGCGTGTGCGCTCGTATGCCAGCATTCGCCCCGGAGAATATACCCTCTTGCCGAAAATCATGCCGGATAATGCCGGTCTAGTGACTATATGGAACGACAATCTTCAGCCTTCGATCGCGTTTTGGCGCTCGGTATTCGAGCGACGGGCCCCCAAATCGCTTGAAGCCGTTGAACGGGTAATGGGGCCGCTGAAGATTGGGAAATGGAAAAGCACCAAAGATATCACCCCGGAGCTTATCGATGCGATAACGAAGGCATACGAAGAGGCGAACGATGGTTGACGTTTCGCTGGTCACCTCCAGGACGCACGGGCCTTTTGGTATATGAAGAGTGTAGGTGCATGCAACTTGCTGTACGTAGTCGGAACGCCGATAGGGAATATGGAGGACATCACGCTGATGGCGTTGCGCGTGTTGGAGGAAGTGCCCCTGATTGCGGCGGAGGACACCCGAAAGACGAGGCGGTTGCTGGAGCGGCACGGGATAAAGACGAGGGTTACCAGCTTCCACGACCACAGCGACGAGTCCAAGCTGTCGCAGCTGGTGGAACACATGCAGAGAGAGGACCTGGCCCTGGTCTCCGAGGCGGGTATGCCGAACATCAGCGACCCGGGGCACGACCTGATCTTGGCGGCGATAGAGAACTCGGTGCCCGTGACGCCGATTCCCGGCCCTACGGCAGCCATCGCTGCCCTGGCGGTTTCGGGCCTCCCGACATCTCAATTCACGTTTGTCGGATTTCTGCCTAGGAAGCCGACGGAGCGGAGGAAGCTGCTGGTCTCGGTAATAGGTGAGGGCCGGACGGTCGTCGCCTATGAGACCCCTCACCGGCTGCACGGGGCCCTGGAGGACATCGACGCGGTGGCCCCGGGCACGCGGGTGACAGTGTGTCGGGAGTTGACCAAGCTGCACGAGGAGGTGTTCCGGGGGTCGGCGTCGGAGGCGCGGGTGCACTTTGCCAACCCTCGGGGGGAGTTCACGCTGGTGATAGGAGGCGGGTCGCAATCGACGCCTGCGGGTACGGATGCGCAACTGGATTCGGCGCTGCGGCGGCTGGAGTCGGAGGGGGTGTCGGGGAGGGAGGCGGTGGAGAGAGTGAGCCGGGAGTACGGGGTGAGGAGGAACCGGGTGTACCGGATGTGGGTGGAGGGACACAGTCCTTAATCGCTAGACTCACAAACGAAGTGCATCTTCGACCCGTTGAGGAAGAGGGGCTGGGCCCCACCCTAGCTCATACTTCGACAGGCTCAGCACGAGCGGCCCCTGGATTCCCGATCGGAGTCGGGAATGACGGACGTGGGGATGGATTCCGGCTCGGGGGCCGGAATGACGGATGGGGTGGGGGCGAGCAGGTGGTAGCCACTACGGGGGAGGGGGCGAGGGGGTGGCGGAGTCTCGGGAGAGTTTGGCGCCTTCGATTCTGGCCCGGAGTTCGTCCCCGTTTACGCCCAGATCGATGGCGCGAGTGATGTCCGCTTCCGCCTCGGCGTCCCGACCCAGGAGGGTGTAGGTGAGGGCCCGCTGGACATGGGCGCCCTGGTGCTCGGGGACGATGGCTATCGCGTTGGTGAAGTCCAGGATGCCGTCCTCGTAGCGTTCCATCTTGGTATAGGTGAGGCCCCGGTTGTAAAAGGCGGCGGCGTAGTTGGGCCTCATGCGTATGGCCTCGGTGAAGTCCCGCACCGCGAGGTCGAATTTACCCTCTTCGGCGAAAATGATGCCGCGGATGATAAATTCCTCAGGTATGACCGCCGCGGCGGTGGGCGGTGGGACATCATCCTCGAAGTCGGCGCCCAGGGCGAAGTAGAAGACGACGCTGCCGCATGAGAAGACGAAGATGAAGGCGATGGTCAGCAGGCCGATTACGTGGAGAGGACGCCAGGGGATGGGCCGGGTCTTTCCCTCTCGGGTCTCCCGCTCTTCGATAAGCTGGGAGAGGGGTTTCGGGTCCTGATTACGACGGAATGGCACGGTTGGTTGACCTTAGTGGGGCGGATATTTCGGGCATGCGCGGTATTATGCTCACATAAGCAGGTATGGTATCACCTTTAGGCTAGGCCCCTCACGCCAGGGGATGAGGGGACAGACCCCACCTCCCGCGTTCGCTCCATTTCCTGCCAGCCGGGTCCCCCACCACGCCGCTCACTCTGAGCATAGTTGAAGGGTCGAGAGGAGGGCTCGGCCCTCGCGTACTTTAGCAGGCCATCCCGTCCCCCGCTCATACTTCCCTTCGACAGGCTCAGGATAAACTAGGGCCTCAGCATGAGCGGCCCCAGCCCCGGGGCTTGGGGCAAGGAGCGGGGGTTTTAGACGACGCCCGCCTCCCGCAGGCGGCCGATGTGCTCGCCGTCGTATCCCAGGACTTCCGATAGGACCTGTTCGGTGTGCTCTCCCAGCAGGGGCGAGGGCTCGACGCGAGTGGGGGAGTCGGACAGCTTGATGGGGTTGCCGGGGAAGGTGAACTCGCCGCGCTGAGGATGGTCGACGGTGACGATCATCTCCCGTTCCAGCAAATGGGGGTCGGAGTGGATGTCCACGGCGTTGAGGAGGGCGCCGGCGGTGACGCCGATTTCACCCATGAGCTTCATCACCTCGTGCTTATCGTGGTCGGCGGCCCAGTCCTCGATAATGCGGGTGAGCTCATCCTTGTTGGCCATGCGGGTGTCGTTGGTGGAGAAGCGCGGGTCTCCGATGAGGTCGTCCCGCTCTATCAGGCGCAGGAAGGAGTCCCAGACCTTCTGGCCGACGATGCCGTTGACGAAGATGTAGACGTAGTCGTCCCGACCCCCGGGCTTGCAGCGGAAGAGGTCGGCGGGTGCGGAGCCGGGGGAGGC
>JAAXHX010000370.1 GCA_012270635.1 Dehalococcoidia bacterium
TTCGACTACCTGCGGGACAACATGGTTACGGACCTGTCCCGCACGGTGCAGGGGGACCTGAACTACGCGATAGTCGACGAGGTGGACAACATCCTGATAGACGAGGCGCGGACGCCGCTGATCATAAGTGGTCAGGCGGACGAGTCGACGAAACTGTACTCGACCTTCGCGCAGCTGGCGCCGCGACTGATCCGTGAGAAGGACTACACGATAGACGAGCAGCACAAGTCGGTGGCGCTCACGGCGGTGGGATACGGCAAGGTGGAGAAGAGCCTGAACATCGACAACCTGTACGACCCGCAGTACTACGCCCTGACCCACTACCTGGACAATGCGTTGAAGGCGCACGTCTTCTTCGAAAGGGATAGGGACTACGTGGTGAGGGAGGGAGAGGCGACGATAGTCGATGAGTTCACGGGAAGGCTGATGCCGGGAAGGCGCTACTCGGACGGACTGCACCAGGCCATTGAGGCTAAGGAGAAGCTGGAGATCCGCCGGGAGAGCGTGACGCTGGCCACAATCACTCTACAGAACTACTTCCGGCTGTACGAAAAGCTGTCCGGCATGACCGGCACCGCGGTCACGGAAGCGGAAGAGTTCTACAAGATATACCAGCTGGACGTGGTGGTCATACCGACGCACATGGAGATGGTTAGGGATGACATGCCGGACCTGATCTTCAAGTCGGAGAAGGGGAAGTTCGACGCGCTGGTGGCGGACCTGAAGGAGCTGAACGAGTCGGGGAGGCCGGCGCTGGTGGGTACGACGTCGGTGGAGAAATCGGAGCGGCTGAGCGAAAAGCTGATGAAGTCGGGGATACGGCATGAGGTGCTGAATGCGAAGCACCACGAGAGCGAGGCGGGGATAATATCGCAGGCGGGACGGATAGGGGCGGTGACGGTGGCGACGAACATGGCGGGCCGGGGCACGGACATCATCCTGGGGGGAAACCCGGAGGGTCGGGACGAGGAGAAGTGGGAGGAGGAGCACCGGAAGGTGGTGGAGATGGGAGGGTTGCACATCATCGGGACGGACAGGCACGAGTCCCGGAGGATCGACAACCAGCTGAGGGGCCGGGCGGGGAGGCAGGGGGACCCGGGAAGCAGCCGGTTCTACATCTCGGTGGAAGACGACCTGATGCGCCGATTCGGGGGAGACAAGATAAAGGCGGTGATGGGATGGGCGGGGATGGAAGAGTCGACGCCTATGGAGCATTCGTGGATAACGAGGTCGGTGGAGAATGCCCAGAAGAAGGTGGAGGGGACGAACTTCGACATCCGCAAGCGTCTGGTGGAATACGACGACGTGGCCAACAACCACCGGGACATGATCTACGGTCAGAGACATAAGGTGCTGGAAGGGTCGGACGTGGGGACGGCAATACGGTCTATGGTGGAGGCGGAGATCACGGAGACCGTGTACGGGCGCCTGAGAGACGACCACGGCGACGAATGGGACGTGGACGGGTTGCTGGGCGCGATGGAAAAGCTGCTTCCCCTTCCCGCAGGCGTTAACGCCGAACACCTGGGGCAGATGCACCGGGACGAAGTGGTCAACTTATTCATGGAACATGCGGACAAGCTGTACAAGAACCTATCGGACAAGCTGGGAGAGCAGGGCATGAGGTCGGTGGAGCGGCACGTGATGTTGAGAACCATCGACACGCACTGGATGGACCACCTGACGGCGATGGAGAACTCGCGGCAGAGCATCGGGCTGGAGGCTTACGGGCAGAGGGACCCGCTGGTGGCGTACAAGCGGCGAAGCCACATGATGTTCGAGGAGCTGACGGCGAGGATCCGCAGCGGGATAGTGCGGACCCTATTCCGCCTGGACATAAAGCAGAGGGCGGCGCTGAAGGCGCCGCCGAGCGCAGCGAACGGCAGTGTCAGGAGCCAGGCCAACGGAGCTGCGGCGAGCTCGCCGGCGGGGACGCGGAGCTCAGGCGAGACCCGGGACAAGGCTCGGGCGGTGGTGGGAAAGGTTGGGCGGAACGAGCCGTGCCCGTGTGGCAGCGGTCGGAAGTACAAGCGCTGTCACGGCGGTTAGCTGGACATGGACAACGCCCAGATAGCATCGGTATTCAACAACATCGGCGACCTGCTGGAACTGAAGGGCGAGGTCGTCTTCAAGACGCGCGCCTACAAGAAGGCGGCGCGGGCGATCGAGCATCACCCGACGGAGCTTTCGCAAATCTTCCGGGAGGAGGGCGAGGAGGGGCTGAGCAGGGTGCCGAGCGTCGGGCAGGCGATAAACAAGAAGGTCCAGGAACTTCTTTCGACGGGACAACTGGAATACTACGAGAAGCTGAAGGGGGAGTTCCCGGAGGGCGTGGTGGAGCTCAAGGACGTGCCGGGGGTCGGGCCGAAGACGGCGTTGAAAATCAGCCGAGACCTGGGCGTGACTGACCTGGAGGGGCTGGAGGCGGCGCTGAAAGATGGGGTGGTGGCGGGGCTGCCGGGTCTGGGGGAGAAGGCTGCGGCCAACATCCTGCGGCACCTGCAGAAGCTGCGGACCAAAGACAGAAGAATATCGCTGGGGCGGGCCTTGTCGGTGTACGAGGATGTTGCATCCGCGCTGAGGGGAGCGCCGGGGCTGAACAGGCTGGAGGCGGCGGGAAGCCTGCGTCGTGGTCGGGAGACCATTGGGGACATAGACCTGATGGGGACCGCGGACGACCCGGAGCCCGTGCTCAGGGCCCTCACCGAGCTTCCGCAAGTTGCGGAGGCGCTGGCGCACGGGCCGAAGAAGGTGAGCGTGCTCCTTCAGCGGGGGATACAGGTGGACCTGCGAATAGTCGAGGAGCGGGTGTACGGGTCGCTGATCCAGTACTTCACGGGGAGCCAGCAGCACAACGTGCTCTTGAGAGAGCGGGCCCGTCGGGAGGGGCTGAGCATCAACGAGTACGGGATCACGAACCTGGAAACGGGGGAGGTGGAAGTCTTCGCGGACGAGGAGTCGTTATACGAACGGCTGGAGTTGCAGTACATCCCGCCGGAGTTGAGGGAGGGGCAGCACGAAATCGAGCGGGCGGCTGCCGGGACGATCCCGGGGTTGATTGACAGGGAGGACATAAGGGGGGACCTGCACGCGCACACCAACGAAAGCGACGGGCGTGACACGCTGATGGAGATGGCGCTGGCGGCGAGGGATGCGGGGTTGGAGTACCTTGCCATTACGGACCACTCCTCGGGGCGGGGGATTGCCAACGGTCTGAGCAATGAGCGGCTCCGGGAGCACATAAGCAATATAAGAGCATTGAACGAAAGCCTGGACGGGATAGATCTGCTGACAGGTTCGGAGGTGGACATCAGGTCGGACGGGAGTTTGGACTACCCGGACGAACTGCTGGAACAGCTGGACGTGGTGGTGGCGTCGGTACACTCGGCGATGGGGCAGCCCGAGGAGGTGATGACGGAGCGGATAATCAAGGCGATGCACAACCCGAACGTCCATATCCTCGGGCATCCGACGTGCCGGTTGATAGGAGAGCGAGAGCCGGTGCAGATGGACGTGGAGGCGATATTGCAGGCGGCCCGGGAGACGGGCACGGCGCTGGAGATAGACGCGCAGCCCGGCAGGCTGGACCTGAAGGACAAGCACATTCACCGGGCCCGGGAGCTGGGGGTGAAGCTGGTCATAGACTCGGACTCCCACGCCACGGAGCAGTTCGGCAACCTGGGGTTGGGGGTGTCGATGGCGCGGAGGGGGTGGTGTGAGGCGAAGGACATATTGAACACCCTGCCGGTCAGGGAGTTCAGGGCCGCACTGAAAAGCGGGGCGGCGATTGCGAGGGGCGGATGACCACGGCGGAAGACCTCGGGGGTGTGGGCCCGGAGGAGATGAGGGGCGAGGAGTTTGAGGCGGTCTTTGAGAAGTCGGGGATGTCGGAGGAGGGGACGCTGGCGGCGGAGGCGGCGATAGCGCACCTCCGGGACTCGATAGAAGAGGGGAAACACTGGTACCCGGCGCTCCTGGAGGCGATAGGCCTATGGGCTGCGCCGGAAGAGGTGTACCAGGGCGAGCCGCTGTGCTACCTGATATCCGGAGAGGCCTTCGATTGGCTGGTCCTGGCCCGGCGGCTGTGTGACAGCGTGAACGGCCTGATTCCCGGTGACGAGATGGAACGGCTGCTGGAACGGTCGCAACCGCCGATAGAGGTGACGAACGAGGACTTCAAGAGACTGGTAGGGGGGGCGAAATACCGGGCGCTGTTGAACTACTGGTACGGGGTGAACGTGGAGGGGGCGTTGGTGGAGGCCCTGGGGCAGACGATTCGGAAGGAGAGGATGGCGGCGGGCCTGGCTTCGAAGAGGAACGTGTCGGCGTTGGCCTTCCACCGGGCCTACGGCAGTACTCGGGCGGCGCTGCTGGAAGAGTTCGGGAAGGGTCGGGAGGGGGGCGTCGGGGAGAAGCTGTCCGAAACGGAGACCAAGGAGTTCACCTACTGGCTGTTCAAGTACCGGCTGGAGAACCACGACAAGGCCAGGGTGGCGAGCGATACGAAGCGGGGGTTGCAGTACCTGAACCAGCTTTCGCAGCAGAGGCCGCCGGTACGGGTGCCACCGATCAACGGGCTTTAGCAATCGGTTCCCGCCCGTACGCTCTGTCTTATTGAATAATGGGGTGAGGGGGATGGATTCCGGCTCGGGGGCCGGAATGACGGAGAAGAGGGGGCCGGACTGACGGTAAGGGGGGATGGGGCCCCCACCCTGCCGCTCATACTTCGACAGGCTCAGCACGAGCGTCCGCATCCCCTGGCATTATACTTCTACGGGCTTAGCACAAGCGGCCCCACCCTCTGGATTCATGTTTCTATAGGCTCAGCACGAGCGGCCGCATCCCCTGGCTTTATACTTCGGCAGGCTCAGTATGAGTGGCCCCGCCTCCGCTCGACCCTTCGACTGGGCTCAGGATGAGCGGCCCCACCCGGCCCTGGGATGACGGGAAGGGGTGGGGAGGTGGGAGGTCTGTCTGATCTTGGCTGCGTTTTTGAGGGCCTCCCGGCGGGTCAGGGGGCTTATGCGGTCCTCGTTGCGAGCTATGTAGGCTTCGACGGTGTCAAGGTCGGTCCAGGCGAGGGAGCGCAATGCCCAGCCGATGCCCTTGCGGATGAAGAAGTCGGGGTCCGGGAGGTTGGGGTCGATGCAATCGAAGAGGAGGGAGAGGTCGGTCTCCTCCTTGCGGTTGAGCTGGCAGATGATGGCCGAGCGGCGTTTCCACCTGTCGGAGGAGCGGCTCCAGGCCCTCATTTCCCGGGAGATTTCGACGGGGTGCTTCTGCAAAAGCTCGCAGAGTCGGTGGGAGGCTATGCCGTCCACGTAGTCCCACCAGGCGCCGGTGACCACCAGCTCTTCGAAGAGGGTGAGGGTGTCTAGGGTGCGGAAGGCATCGTAGCGTTTCGCGCCGGCGAGCTCCTGGGCGGCGTAGCGCTCCTCCCGGTATTGGGCGTTCCTCCATAGGTCCAGGACAGCGGCCTGCCATTCTACCTTGTCTTGGATGGGATGCCGGCGGAATAGGCCCCTGCAGAGACGGCGCAGCAGGGGCGTCTGGACGCCGCGGTAGGGCATCTCCGACTTCATGTAGCGCTTCATGCCCTCGGCCTTGGCGGGGTCCGCGTGCTCGGCGAGGGCCTGGCGAAGGTCGGTTACGAGGGGGTGGGGCATGGGAAGGGCTAGTTTTCGGGAGGCATGCCGTACATGCGGCGGGTATTGTCGGAAAGTATGGCCTTCTTGGCGCTGAAGCTCAGGTCGTCCCGGTTCCAGAACTGGCTGACGTTATCGGGGTATTCGTTGTCCCAATGAGGCCAGTCTGAGGCGTAAAAGAGCGAGTTTTCGCCGAGGATTTCGACGACTTGGGGCACCAGGTCCTCCGAGGGTTCGGCGTGGAAGAAGACGTTGTCGGACCGGATGTACTCGCTGGGACTGTTCTTGCAGGCCGTGGCTTCCCGGTGGCCCCGCTTCTCCCACTCTTCGTCCATGCGGTTCATGAAGAAGGGCACCCAGGTGCATCCCGTCTCCAAGTACCCGACCCGGAGGTTGGGGAACCTTTCGAAGACTCCTTCATACGTCATGTGGACCAGCTGGAGCATGTTCGACATGGGGAAGGAGGCGGTGTGCTTCTGGATGAACTTGTTGAAGCGCATGTACTCGGGGGTGCTTCCGTGAACGGCAACGAGGCAATCGAGGGCCTGGGCCTCTTCGTAGAACGGGTCGTACTTCCGGTCTCCCAGCCCCCCGAAGCCGTGGGCGGGGACCGTCACGCCGGAAAAGCCCAGCTCGGTTATGGTGCGCCGCATCTCCTTGATGGACTCTTCGACCTGAAGGAGGGGCATGAGGGATACGGCCCTTAGGCGGGGACTGGCCTTCAACCATTCCTCGGCGACGTAGTCGTTGTAGGCCCGACAAAGAGCGGTCATGTAGTCGGGATCGAAGATGTTGCCGTACCCGAGGAGGTTGGTCGGAAAGAGGATGGTGGTGTCCATGCCGCCCCATTCGAGGGCGTCGAGCCAGTCATTCGGGAAGGGGTAGCCGGGAGGACCCACGCTGCCCATGCTCCCGCCCATGGTGGTGTCTACGAAGGACATGTCGCTGAGGGCGCTGGCATGGCCGACCCGGCCCTGCCTGTCGGGGACTCCTCCCCAGAGGTTGTCGTTGTAAGGAGGCGCCATGCGGTCCCGAATGCGGGAAACGTCCTCCGCGATGTGACCATCGGCATCCATGACCTTAAAGGGCAGTTCCATGATCAACCTCCTCTGCTCAATTCGCCTGGGGCCTGCCTGACTAGGGGGCGCCATTGGCGCCGTTGACGCGGGCTATGGAGGTGGGCGGCATCTTGTGGAAGGAGATGGAGGCGTCCTTGCCGAGACGGTCCTCCGCCTCAGCGACGGCGTCTTCGACGGTGGCGAAGGGCTCGAAGCCGAGGCGTCGGGCGACGTCGAAGTCGGTGGCGCCGGCGAGGAACATGCCGGAGAGGTGTCGGGAGGGGGCGCCGCGGGTGTTCCACATGAAGAAGGGGTGGGCGCCGTGGAAGCCGTAGCCGTAGCGGTACTTGTGGATGTACTCGGGGCGGTGGGCGAAATCATCGGAGAAGAGGTTCCAGAGCTCGTAGGGGTCGAGGGTTATGGGAAGGAGGCGCTCGTAGAACTCCCGGTAGGAGGGGTGGTGGATGTCGTCGAACTGGTTCTTGCAGGGATGGGAGAGGATGACGATGCCGCCGGGGCGAACGAGGGGCCGGTTCTGGAACATGCTGTAGGTGTATTCGAAGCCCTGGTCGGTGACCAGGAGGGGATTGATGAAGGAATTGTGGGCATAGGAGGTCTTGCTCGTGACGCCGTAGAGACCGATGTCGCTCTGGCCGTCGACCTCCAG
Organism: Dehalococcoidia bacterium; assembly: GCA_012270635.1. The sequence goes on from JAAXHX010000370.1 coordinate 7,371, forward strand.
GACCTGGAGGGAACTGAGGGCGTCGAGGGTGTGGACGTGGACGTCCGGAGTATGGCCGGCGAAGACGGCGGTGACCTCGGCGGGTTCGGTGGCGGTGACGACGGACTCGATGCTAAAGACCCGGCGACCCTTTTCGGCGAGATGCTTTTCGATAACGGCGCCCTGCTCCCAGACGAGCTTGTGGAAGGAGGATATCTTGGGGTCCATGACGGACTTGCCGGAGGCGAAGGGGAAGGGGCGGTGGTGGTGTCGGATGCTGCGGAAGGTGCCGAGGCC
>JAAXHX010000371.1 GCA_012270635.1 Dehalococcoidia bacterium
CACCTTCGCCGAAGGACCCCCGGACATGCAGGTCCGCGACGACGAGCGCAACAACATAATGCACGTCTCCTACCGTATCGGCGGCAGCGTGCTCATGGGCAGTGACGTGCCCTCATTCTTTGGCCGGCTCCCCAACCCCGGCGACAACTTCTCCCTCTCCTACACCCCCGGCAGCAGGGAGGAGACCGACAGGCTCTTCGCCAAGCTCTCCGACGGCGGCACGGTATCCATGCCCCTGGGCGACATGTTCTGGGGTTCCTACTTCGGCTCCTGCACCGACAAGTTCGGCATCAACTGGATGCTCAACTACTCCCCAGAATAACCCCGCCACCACCCCACCCCTCCCTCCGTCATTCCCGACCCCGATCGGGAATCCATCCCGCACGGCAGGGCCGCTCGTGCTGAGCCCCTAGTTTATCCTGAGCCTGTCGAAGGGAAGTATGAGCGGGGAGGCGGGCCACCCCACACCCACCCCAATGTTGTATCATTGCCCCCGGAACCCGAGACCCCCATAAGCCACCTCTGTACAACCCTTCTGCAAACTGCCCCTGCCACCGAGGAAGCAACCCGATGACTAACCACGAAGACAACGTCCTGGACGCCGTAATAGTCGGCGCGGGCCTCGCCGGGCTCACCGCGGCCTACCGGATGAGGGACAAGAACATCCTCCTCCTCGAAAAGGAGGACGTCTGCGGGGGCCGCACCGTGTCCCGCAAAATGGGCGAGTATGTCTACAACACCGGCGCTCAGGTGGTCCTCAGCGACGACAGCGAAACCGCAAAGCTCGCCCGGGAGATCGGCGTCGAGAAGACCCTCATCAACAAGACTCGCATGCCCATGCACATGAAGGGCCGGCTCATCACCGCCCCCCTCCGACCCCGCACCCTCGGCGAGCCCCTCTTCCTTTGGCGGCTCCCCATCCCTATCATGGAGAAGGTGAAGATGGGCCTACGAGTCCTGCGCATTCGCAGCCGCTACAGTGAGCTCGTAGACCAGGAGCCCGACCCCAACAACGCGAAGACCCAGGAGCTCTGCGCCGAGACCCTCGCCGATTTCATGGACGCCGCCCACCCCGACATCCGCGCCATCTGGGACACCCTTTCCATGGGCGCCAACACCACCACGGCAGACCAGGTGGCCGCATTTCAGCCTATCAACACCTTTCTCCACTTCGCCGAGGACGAATACTACGTCACCGGCGGCACCTGGGAGCTCACCAAGACCCTCTGGAACCGCGTAAAGGACAAGACCGAGACCTCCGCCATCGTGGACGATATCGTCCAGACCGACGGCGCGGTCCGCATCAGCTACGACCACGCCGGTCAACGCAAGTCCGTCACCGCCCGAAGGTGCATCATCTCCATCCCCGGGCCCCTGGTCCCGGGCATCGTCAAGGATATGCCTCAATGGAAGCGGGACGTCCTCTCCCAAGTCGACTTCGGGTCCATGACCTCCGCCGGATTCCTCCTCAGCGAGAATTCGGAGCGCTTCCTCGGCGAGGGCGTGTGGCGAGTCCCCATCGTCGGCAGGAAGATCGTCTCGGTGACCAACCCCACCTTCACCTTCCCCAGGGAGGTCAAACGGCGCACGGGCCAGGGGCTCCTGCGGGTTTACACCGGCGACAAGGCTTCCAAGGAGCTGCAGCGGATGTCCGACGGCGAAGCCCTTGAAGTCCTCACCGAAGAGCTGGTCTCCGCCTTCCCCGCCATAGCCGGAAAGATCGTCGAGACTTCCATAAAGCACTGGGAGCACGCCATCAGCCCCTGGCGCATCGGCCGGCTGGAGATTGCGGAGCGGATAAAGCAGCCCACGGGCCGCATCCACTACTGCGGGGACTACACCGTGAGCGGCGGCCTGGAAGCTGCCGTCCTCTCCGCCTACCGGGTGCTGGGAGAGATGCAGCAGGAGCCCGCCGCCTAGCCTCCGACGCGGGATCCCCATGCCTGAGACGTCAAACACGCCCGGCCCCCTTCTGGATATCATTATCGTCGGCGGGGGACTCGCCGGTCTGGCTGCCGCTTATCGCCTGCGGGACCGTAATATCCTGCTCCTGGAAAAGGAGGAAATCCCTGGCGGCAGGACCGAGTCCCGCACCCTTGGGCCTTACGTCTATAACGCCGGCGCGCAGGTCGTCCTCGGGGATACCGGGCCCCTGGCCCAACTCGTAGATGAAATAGGAGTCAAGCGCACCCTCATCGCCAAGTCCAAGCTCCCCCTCTATATGAACGGAAAGCTGGTGGCATCCTCCAGCGAATACGGGCTCCTTCTTAAGATGCCCATCCCGTTGTTGGACAAGATCAAGTTCGCCTGGCACGTCTGGAAGACCCGACGCAGGTACAAGTCCCTCCTGAACGCCGACTTCGACCCCTCCGACCCCAGGGTTATCGAGCTCAACTCCACCACCGTAAGCGAGTTCATAGGAAACGCCCCCGAGTCCGTACGGGAGCTGTGGGACGTCTTCGCCGTCACGTCCAGCACCATGGGCTCCGACGTCGTCACCCCCTACCACCCCCTCATGGTCATCCTCTTCTTCATGGCCGACGAATACTTCGTCGAGGGAGGGACCAACCAGGTCACCATTGCCCTCCACCGCCTGTTGGGAGACAAGGCCCTCCTCGGCGCGGAAGTCTTGGAAGTAGAGGAGTTGGAGGACCGGGTCCGGGTCACCTATGACCGCGGGGGTGCGAAGGAGACCGTGCAGGCCCGACGCTGCGTCATGGCCACCCCGGCGCCCATAACCCTCGATTGCGTCCGGGACCTCCCCGACTGGAAGCGGGAAGCCCTCGGCAAGATGGAGTACGGTTCCATGACCACTGCAGCCTTCCTCGTCAATGAGCTCTCCGAGAATCTCATAGGCAAGGGCGTCTGGCGGGTGCCGGTCGCCGGTCAGAAGGTCTGCGCCATAACCGACCCCTCCTTCACCTATCCCGCCGAGTTCAAGCGGGATTCGGGCCTCGGGCTCCTGCGCGTCTACACCGGCAGCGCCGTTTCCAGGGACCTAATGTCTCGCTCAGATGGCGAGGTGACGGAGGTCTTGCTGGACGACCTGACGGAAATGGTGCCTGCGGTCCGCGGCAAGGTCGTGGAGTCCGATGTCGCGCATTGGCGTCACGCCATCCCCGTCTGGAAGCCCGGTCATACCGACCTCTATCCCCTCCTCCAGAAGCCCGCTGGTCGGCTCCATTTCTGTGGCGACTACACCAGCCCTGGCTTTACCAATGGAGCGGTCCTGTCCGGCTATCGCGTCGTAGAAGAGATCAAGGCCCACGACTAGGCGGCCCGTACGGACTATGAACGCCCCCCAACCCCCATCCCAAGACAGCTTGCAATACAATCGGGAGGCCGTTGGCAAGGACTTCCACAAGGCCACCCACACCATCACCCGTGAAATGGTCTTGGGCTTCTCTCGTGCCATCGGCGAGACCAACCCTCTCTTCGTCGACGAGGAAGCCGCCGCCCGCGGCCCCTACGGCGATATCATCGCCCCTCCCTCCTTCGTAGCATCTTTCGTCCGCGCCGACGACCCCCCCGACCTGGACCTCCAGTTCGAAGGCACGATCTACATGGCCGGCCAGTGGGTCGAACCCCTCCTCCCCGTCCGTCCCGGCGACGTCCTCACCTGCACGGCGAGGGTCACGGACGTCTACCGCAAGACTGGCCGCTCGGGGGACATGGCCTTCATAGTCGTCGAGCACAGCTTCCGCAACCAGGCCGGGGACCTGGTAGCCCGCTCCGGCCGCTCCCACGTCCGCCGCCGCTAACAAGCTTCTTCTTTACTTACAGTTGCCATGCATGCTATAGTGTACTGCATCACCGTACATTCACCTGGATGATCTTCGGCTCTGTCCGTCATGAGGGGCTACTTCGGTTGGTCCAAGACGATGATCCCAGATTCCTCGCTCCTAACTTGGTCGATCGAGTGCGCAAGGTGCTGACGGCAATGGTCTTGGCAGAAAACCCGGGTGCTTTCATCACTGATGCCCCACCAGGCTGGCGTGTGCATAAACTATCAGGCAACCGGAAAGATGAATGGAGCGTATCTATATCCGGGAATTGGCGCATCACTTTCGAAGAGCAGGATGGCGCCATTTACGGCTTGAACCTGGAGGACTATCACTGATGAATAACCATAGCCTCAAAGTGAACATGACCCCCTCCCATCCCGGTGACTTCATTCGTACGGAAATCATCGAAGACCTGGGACTGAGCGTAACTAAGGCTGCCGAAGTCCTCGGCGTTCGCCGGGCTACGCTTTCGGACCTCCTGCACTCTAAGTCATCCCTGTCTCCTGAAATGGCCCTGCGGGTCGAAAAGGCTTTTGGCCTGCGCATGGACATGTTGCTCCGCATGCAAGCCTGGCATGACGTCGCCCGAATGCGCACCCGGTCTGACGAGATACAGGTGGAACGTTACAGGATTGCCTAACCGCCTAGTGCACCACTCCCCGCCCCACCAGCCCCTCGACTTCCTCCCGGGGCAGCCCCAGCAACTCCCGCAAGACGTAGCCGTTGTGCTCCCCCATCCTCGGCCCGGGCCCGGTCATCGACAACGGCGTCCCCGACATCGTCCA
>JAAXHX010000372.1 GCA_012270635.1 Dehalococcoidia bacterium
GTGGGCTTCCGCCTTCTTCGCTACGTACCTCGGGTCCCGAGAATAGCCGTTGCCCAGCACGGGGTCCCGTATGTCGCCGATCAAGCTGAGCGTCTTACGCTCGAAGACCGTGTCGATGAATGCCGTTGTTGGGTCGGGCACTATCAACATGTCGCTCTTGTCGATTGCCTGAAAGCCCCTGATGCTGGAGCCGTCGAACCCCATCCCCTCTTCGAACAGTGCCTCGTCGACTTCTGCGGAGGGGATCGAAAAGTGCTGAAGTCGGCCGAACAGGTCGGTGAACTTCAGGTCGACGTACTCTATCCCCTCGTCCTCGCACCGCTTTATTATGTCTTTGCCGCTGGTCTCCGCCATGGGTCCTCCTTTGACCGTTTGTTAGCTCTCTCGCCCTTGTTTCGCTTGGTTACGTTAAGATCTTCTGCCCGTTGAGTCATGCCGCGCAACATCTAGGCATGTGAATTGTCGGATACGCATGGGGCCGCAGAAGAATATACCAACTTGCCGATTCGGACACAACGGGCGCCCGTCCCACGGGCCCCGAAATTAGAGAGGGCGCCCCCCGATGGGAGGGGCGCCCTGTATAAGACGTGTCCATGTCTTTCTGCGACTCGGCGTCAATCAAGCGTGGGCCAGGACCCCGCAGAATGCCTCGTAGTCGATGAGTTCGGTGACGGTGGGGTTGTCGCCACAGACCGGGCACTCCGGGTCCCGACGCACCTTCACCTGCCTGAAGTCCATGTCCAGCGCATCGAAGATCAGCAGCCGACCCGCCAGCGAGTCCCCGAGGCCGAGCAGCAGCTTTATGGTCTCGATGGCCTGGATGGTCCCCACGATGCCCGGCAGGACGCCCAGCACCCCGGCCTCGGCGCAGCTGGGAACCATCCCCGGGGGAGGCGGGTCCGGGTAGAGGCAGCGGTAGCAGCCCTTGTCGTGGGTGAATACCGAGGCTTGCCCTTCGAACAGGAAGATGCTGCCGTGGACGTTGGGCTTCCTGGTCATAACGCAGGCGTCGTTGACCAGATAGCGGGTGGGGAAGTTGTCCGTTCCGTCCACGATGACGTCGTAGTCGTTGATGATGTCGAATATGTTTTCGGAGGTGAGGCGGACGGGATGGGAGACCACGTTCACGTCGGGATTGATGCCCTTCAGCGTGTCCGTCGCCGAGTCCACCTTCGGCCTCCCGACGTCGCTGTTGCGGTGCAGGATCTGCCTTTGCAGGTTGGTCAGGTCGACGACGTCGAAGTCGACAATGCCCAGGGTCCCGACCCCCGCGGCGCCCAGGTACAGGGCGGTCGGCGAGCCCAGGCCCCCGGCCCCTATGAGAAGCGCCTTGGAGTCCAGGAGTTTCCTCTGCCCCTTGCTGCCGACCTGCGGCAGTATCAGGTGCCTGCTGTATCTCTGGACCTGTTCCTTGCTGAAGGCGAGCGATGCTGCCATTAAGACACTTCCTCCACGGGGCCCGGGCATCCCGTTTATCCGCTATCTAACGACGATGTATGATAACATAGCTAGGGCCTCCCTTCAATTTGAGGGCCGAGTCGGAAATCGATTAATACAGACCGGAGAGACCGTCCCATGGACACCATAGAGTTGGCCGTAGACGTTCGAGAAGCGACGGGCAAGAAGGCCCGCTTTCTGAGGCGGGATGGCATCACTCCCGCGAACATATATGGCCGCAACCTGAATTCCGTATCCCTCCAGCTCCCGTCCGCCGACCTCACCCAAGCCCTGACCCAGGCCGGCCGCAACGCCGTTCTGTCCGTCAAGGTCAAGGGCGAGAGGAAGGTGAGACCCGCAGTCATCCGCAACGTTCAGCGCCATCCGGTCACCGACGAGATAGTCCACGTCGACTTCCTGCAGGTGGACGTGACCAGAACCCTCACCTCCGAGGTGCCCATTCTGTTTGTTGGAGAGTCGCCCCTGTCTAAGGGTTCGACGGTAATCTCCCAGGTCCTCTCTTCGATACAGGTGTCGGGCCTGCCCATGGACATCCCGAGCGCCGTGGAGGTCGACATTTCGGTCCTGGTGGAGATCGACCAGTCCATACACGTGAGCGACCTCCGGCTTCCGGAAGGCGTTGAGGTCCTCACCGACGCCGACCAGATGATAGTCAGGGCCGCCCTGGGTCGGGTGTCCGCCGCAGACGCGGCCGCCGAGGAAGAGGAGGCAGAGGCCGCAGCCGAGGTGTCCGGCGAGCAACCCGCCCCCGAGGCCGCAGCCGAATCCGAAGACTCTTAGCCAGTCGACTCTCCCCGGTCGTCCCTCGTACTGAGGTCGTTTGGGCAAGAGTCCGCCTTGGGGAGTTTCCCAAACCCTTTTCTTCCACCCTATTGACACACTCTCAATTGGCCAGTATCATTTGTTCAGAACTCCCGTTCCCAAGCGGAGGTGCGCAATGAAAACCCTATCCAAGAAACGCAAGCAGGTACTGGACTCCATCACCGGCTTCCTGGACCGCCACAAGTATCCCCCCAGCGTCCGGGACGTGGTCCTGATGTGTGGCATGAGCTCCACCTCCGTGGCCGACTACCATCTCAAGGCCCTGGAGAGAGACGGCTACATCCGCCGGGAGTCGGGAGTGTCTCGGGGGATTGAGGTTATCGGCTACGACGGGGCCGGCGCGGACACCTTCAGGGCGCCCCTCCTCGGGGCCATTGCCGCCGGCGAACCCCTCCCCGTGCCCAGCGCCGAACCCTGGGCCTCCCTCGAAACCCTGGACGTCCCAGAGGACATGGTGAGCGGTCGGGACAACGTCTACGCCCTGAAGGTCAAGGGCACTTCCATGATCGACGCCCTAATCGACGACGGCGACATCGTCCTCCTCCAGCACGTCAACACCGCCGACGATGGAGACATGGTGGCCGCCTGGCTGGAGGCTGAGGAGGAGGTCACCCTCAAACGGCTCTACAGGGAGCCGGACAGGATCAGGCTCCAGCCCGCCAATTCCCAGATGGAACCCATATTCGTCGATCCCTCCAACCTCTCCGTCAAGGGAAGGGTAATCGGGGTGATCCGCAAGATGGCCTGAGGGCTCCCCACCCGC
>JAAXHX010000373.1 GCA_012270635.1 Dehalococcoidia bacterium
TTGATCACCTCGGCGCCGAAGTCGGCCAGGAACCGGGCCCCTATGGGCCCCGCCCAGCCCCGGGTCAAGTCCAGGACCCGCACGCCCTTCAAAGCTCCCTTGTACGAACCGTTCTTCATGTATGCGTTAGGTCCGGCGTCTCCGTCGGGTCAGATTGCACTCGCCTCTTTCAGCCGGGCGATCTCTTCCGGGCTCAGGCCCAGGTCGTCCGCGTAGACATCCTCGTTGTGCTCTCCGAGCAAGGGCGCCCGGTGCACCTGGTAGGGCGTCTCGGTCATCTTGAACGGGGCGCCGGGGTAGGTCTGACGCCCGGCGTACGGGTGCTCGACGTCCACCCAGAAGTCCCTGGCCGCCAGCTGGGGGTCGGTCATCAGCTGCCCGCAGTCGTTCAGCCTACCTGAGGGTATCCTAAGCTCCTGGGCCAACCCGACTATCTCGTCCGCAGTGTGCTCCATCAGCCAGGGCAGGATTATCTCGTCGAACTCATCGGCGCGGAGCCAGCGATCGTGCCGGTCGGCATAGCGAGGGTCATCCAGCAGGTCGGGCCTCTCGATAAGGAGCATCAGGTTGTCGTATTGGTCGGGCGTGGCGACGCTTATCGACACGTACCCGTCCTTGCATGGGTATAGGGACAGGGGATGTATCCCCACGGGCAGTCGGTTGCCGGTCCTTTCGTTCTGCAGTCCCACATGGGTCCAGGTGACTATGGCAAACTCGTGGAAATAGGCCATGGCCTCCATGACGGAAACGTCTATCCCCTGCCCCGCCCCGCTTTCGTCCCGCCAGTAGAGCGCAGCCACGATTGCGTTGTAGGCTTGCACTGCGGCCTCGTATTCGGGGAGGTGGCCGCTGCCCGTCAGCGGCTCCCTGTCGGGCTCGCCATTCATGTACATCTGCCCCGTGACGGCGTAGCTGATCATCGAGTTGGACTTGTAGTCCCGGTAGGGGCCCGTCTGCCCAAAGCCCGTGATGGAGGCCATCACGAGGCCGGCGTTGATGCCTTCCAGGGCGTCGTAACCCAGGCCCAGGTCGGCCATCGCTCCGGGGGGCAAGTCCTCCACCAGCACGTCGGCCCGTGCAACGAGCTTCTTGAAAGTCTCCACGCCGGAGGCCGTGCTTAGGTCGAGGGTAATGCTCTTCTTGCCCGTGTTCAGGTACAGGAACGGGGCGCTGGTCTCCCGGTGGGGTGCGTGGTCGAGGAAAGGGCCCGCCCACCTGAATTCATCCCCTCCCGAGGGGTCCTCTATCTTAATCACCTCGGCCCCGAAGCTGGCCATCGTCTTGGTGCAGTAGGGCGCCGCCAACCCCTGGCTCACCTCCAGCGCCCTTATCCCTTCCAAGGCCCTCGGGCATCTCGTCATGACGCTCCTCAGTCGATAGGGACGCTGGCCTTGCCCACTATCACCTTGTCCCCGTCCTGGTTTTCCAGCCAGATGTCCATGTATGCCAGGTCGGAAGGATCGTCTTCCGTAGCCTCTCGGACGACTCCCTTGGCCGTCAACTCGTCTCCGCCGCAAACCATGTTGACGAAGGTGCAGGACAGCTTGCCGCCCTTGAGCCAACGCTCTCCGAACGAGTTCAGGAGCATCTCCCAGCCGACCGCCATGGTCACGACTCCCCCGGCGACCACGTCCCGCGCCCCGACGGAGCGGGCGGTTTCCGTGTCGTTGTGTATGTTCTTCCCCGCCGGCGGTAGCCCCCACAGCGACTCCCGACCCCTGCTACTGGCTACCACCTCCTCAACCGATATCTTCCTGGTCAATGAAGGGATGTTGAAGCCCGGAACGAGCTCCTCCGCTGCAACTGTCATGCCTGTTTCCTTTCCCGCGACGGCCAAACGTCACCGTCGGACGGGTTTTTATCGGCGGTCATCAGAGACTTATGAGCACGGTGTTCTTGCTTCTGACTATCTCCCGCCCGTCCTCGTCGCGGGTGGTCGTCTCGAAGACTAGGAAGTCCTTGCCCCTCTTGTTGAACCTGTCGGAGACCGTGCCGGTCACGGTCAACTCCTTGCCGATGAGGGGCGGGTTGACGTAGTGATTTTCGGCCTTGGTGTGAATGGCTTCCCCGGGGTCGTACTTCTCCAGGTACGCCAGGGAGTAGTCGTTGTCCGTCAAGGTGCTCGGGGCAAGGGCCCCGTCCCCCGGGTACCACGGGCCCGACCGCATCTCATCGGAGGCGGCGAACGCCGCCATCTCCCGGGTCACCTTGTACCGGTAGGGGCCGATGGCGTCCCCGACCTTTGCTTCTTCCAACTTGAGTTTCTCTGCCATTGGAGGTCCTTTGATGTCGGTTGGCTTATGCCGTGAACGTTGACCCGGATGCCTGCGGGACAGCCGGGCTCACACCTGGCCTTGGCCCTTCTGCTATTGAGAT
>JAAXHX010000374.1 GCA_012270635.1 Dehalococcoidia bacterium
ACCCCTCGGGAGGGGATGAATTCAGGCGGACGGGGCCCTTCCTCGACCACGCACCCCACCATGAGACCAGCGCCCCGTTCCTGTACCTGAACACGGGCAAGAAGAGCATCACCCTCGACCTAAGCACGGCCCCCGGCGTTGATACCTTCAGGAAGCTCGTTGCGCGGGCCGACGTGCTGGTGGAGGACTTGCCCCCCGGAGCGATGGCCGACCTGGGCCTGGGGTTCGACGCCCTGGAAGGCATCAACGCCGGCCTCGTGATGGCCTCCATCACGGGCTTCGGGCAGACGGGCCCCTACCGGGACTACAAGGCCAACTCGATGATCAGCTACGCCGTCACGGGGCAGATGTACATGAACGGCGAGCCCGACAGGGAGCCGCTGACGGGCAGCGGTCACCTTCCCGAGTACGAGGCCGCAGTGCAAGCCTACAACGCCATCGTGGCCGCGCTCTATTGGCGGGACGAAAGCGGGTCGGGGCAGTGGATAGACGTTTCCGTCATGGAGGCCATGGCCTATTTCCACGAGTTTGCCATAGTCACCTGGACCCACGTGGGACTGCAGAACGAAAGGACCGGCAACCGGCTGCCCGTGGGCATACACCCCCTGTCCCTGTACCCGTGCAAGGACGGGTATGTCTCGATAAGCGTCGCCACGCCCGACCAGTACGACAACCTGATGCTCCTTATCGAACGCCCCGACCTGCTGGACGACCCCCGCTACGCCGACCGGCACGATCGCTGGCTCCGCGCCGATGAGTTCGACGAGATAATCCTGCCCTGGCTGATGGAACACACCGCGGACGAGATAGTCGGGTTGGCTCAGGAGTTGAGGATACCCTCGGGCAGGCTGAACGACTGCGGGCAGCTGATGACCGACCCCCAGCTGGCGGCCAGGGACTTCTGGGTGGACGTCGAGCACCCGTACGCCGGGCGTCAGACCTACCCCGGCGCCCCGTTCAAGATGACCGAGACGCCCTACCAGGTGCACCGGGCGCCCTTGCTCGGAGAGCACAACGAGGATGTCTACGCGGACGACCTGGGCCTGAGCCCGGAAGAGATCGCCCGGCTGAAAGAGGCGA
>JAAXHX010000375.1:0-3144 GCA_012270635.1 Dehalococcoidia bacterium
CCTGCACCCTCAGCAGTCGGGCCTGCGACTTCACGCTGTCGTCTATACGGTCTAGGTCCGTGGTGGTGAGGATCGTCTGCTGGCTCGCTAGGGCAGTCCTGAGGACGCGCCTGCGCCTGGTCTCGTCTAACTCCGAAAGAATATCATCCAGGAGAAGCACCGGGTCTTCGCCCGTCCTGGCAACCAGCAGATTCACCTCCGCGAGCTTGAGGGTCGCAACCACGGTCCGTTGCTGCCCCCGAGACCCGTACAATCCCGTGTCCCGGCCGTTTATGGCAAACTCCAAGTCGTCCCGGTGAGGCCCGACCACCGTCGCCCCCTGGCCTATCTCCCTGTCCACGTTCGCCGAAAGCCGGTCCCGTATCGCCTCCCCAATCGCCTCCCCATCTTCCGGGCCGTGGTCGGCTAGCTCCCTGGGATTTGGGAGATAGTTAAGGGAGAAAGCCTCATGGCTGCCCGTTAGCTCCCCGTAGACCACCGAGCCCTGGGACGCCATCTCGTCGATTATTCGCCTCCGGGACTGGTGTATGTACGCAGCCTCCTCGGTTAGCGGCTGGTCCCACACTCTCAGGTGTCCGCTGCTGCTCCTGCCTTCCCTTATCGCCCGCAGCAGGTGATTCCTTTGTGTCAGGATGCGCGAGTAGCGTTGAAGCGCCCTCAGGTACTGCCGGTCCATCTGGGAAATGGTGACGTCCAGGTAGCGCCGCCGCCCCGACGGCGGGCCCGTTACCAGGTCCACGTTCTGGGGGTCGAACAGAACGGCGTTCAGCGTTCCAACCACGTCCGACGCCCTGCGAGGCACCCCGTTCACCCGGGTCTGCTTCCGTAGATTGAAAGTGGGTTCCGCTGTCAGACCCGTTTCCGACCTCTCGGCCACCAACCCGACCTCCAGTTTCGTCTCTTCGCCACCTCGGCTCACCTGGCCCGTCACCCGTGCGGAGGGCATCGGGTCCTGCATGGCGTCCCAGTTGATGAGCTCACGCTCGTTGGAAGCGCCGGAGGACTTGGTGGTCGCCAGCATGTACACCGCCTCCAGGATGTTGGACTTGCCCTGCGCGTTGTCGCCCCACAATATGAAGGTCCCCGGGCCCAGGGGTAGGTCCAAGGTGGCGTAGTTTCTGAAACTGGTCAGGTTCAGGCTGTCGAGGTACAAGCGCTTTCAACCGGCGCGGAAATTGGGTTGCTACACTGTATGGCGTGAGACCCGAGGCCGCAAGATGTCCTTCGCCGCGACCCCAGGGGATTGTCCGCCGTAACCGACCCATGTAATATGTTCCGGCCCCCGCCGGCCCTCGAGCAACCCCGCGCCCCGAGCGCCGGTCAACCAGACCCCCGGAGACGCATATATGAAATTCGCCAGGTACGAAGTCCAAGGCTGGGTAGCCTACGGCGTGGTCGAAGACGGCGCCGTTGCCGAGATCGAAGGGAGCATCTACGGCGACGTGAACAAGACCTCCACCCGACACAACCTCAATGACGTCAAGCTCCTGGCGCCGTGTGAACCTANNCCCGAGGGAACTATCGTCCTTCCCCGTGACGCCGGCCTCGTCGAGCACGAGGGAGAACTGGTGATAGTCATGGGCCGACAGGCCAAGTCGGTCTCCAAAGAGGATGCCCTGGACTACGTGCTAGGTTACACCGCCGGCAACGACGTGAGCTGCCGACCCTGGCAGCGGGGCGACCTCCAGTGGTGGCGGGCCAAGGGCGCCGACACCTTCGGCCCCCTCGGCCCCATCATCAACACCGAAGTCGATCCCTTCAACACCAACCTCGCCGTACGCATCAACGGCGAGACCGTCCAGGAGGGCAACACCTCCGACCTCATATTCGACGTTCCCACCATCATCAGCTTCATCTCCTCCGTCATGACTCTTCAACCCGGCGACGTCATCTACACCGGCACCCCCGGTGTCCCCGGCTCCACCAAGGACGGCGACACCGTGGAGGTTGAGGTCCAGGGCGTCGGGGTCCTGCGCAACTATGTCGCGGACGAGGGTTGAATGAAAGCCCGGGGAGCCGAGGCCCGGCCTTGATCATCGATTGCTATCCCAGCTCCTTCGCCCAATGGGACTCCGCCGCGGGCTATAAATCTCGGGCCGAGAAGATGGAGGTGATCCATCGGGAGCTGGCAACTCACCACCAGCCTGCCTGGCGCGCCCGGGACCGCGCCAAGGTGGACAACAGCTCCCTCATCAACCCCGACACCGGCGAGCTGACCGACGCCCAGTGGACTCGCCACATGGGCCAGCTTGCCTGGGTCTACGAGGGCGAGACCTACGTCAAGCAGTACTTCCCCCCCATGCTCCACAACCTCGAATGTCCCCCCGAGCTCATGATCGCCGAGATGGACTACGCGGGCATCGACGCCGGGATACTCCACACCCATCCCCACAAGGGCAGGTACACCTTCCAGAACGAGTTTCAGCGCAACGTCGTCAACCGCTACCCCGACAGGCTCATGCGTCTCATCATGGTCGAGGCCCACTCCATCCCCGCCGACCCGGAGAAAGCCGCCGAGGAGGTCGCCTGGGAGGTCTCCGCCTCCAAAAGCCCGTCCGGGCTGCAGTTCATGCCCCGCTACTACTACAGCCCGCCCCTGGCGCACCAGCAGGGCCACCGGGACCCGTGGGACGATGGAGCCATGCGGCCTTTCTGGGACTTCGTGACAGGGTTGGGAGTCCCCGTCTTCTTCACCATGATCGGCAAAGGTCTCGCCGGCCCGAACCCCTACGGCCAAGCCCTCCTCGAAGAGTACATGGACGAGCTCCGGGCGCTCATCCGCTGGATGGAACGCTACCCGGATGTCACCGTGGTCATAACCCACGGACTCCCCTGGCGGGCCTTTCTCGACGGAGACCGCATCCACTTCCCGGAGGACGTCTGGTCCGTATTTCAGTCCCCGCGGTGCCACATGGAGTTGATGCTCACCATCCAGATGGGCGCCCTGTGGGAATACCCCTGGAAAGAGGCCGAGCCCACCATCGAGGAATGCGTCAGGAGAATCGGGGCCGACAGGCTGATGTGGGGCTCCGACTGGCCGATGGTCGGGCGCTACTGCACCTACAAACAGGCCCTGGACCAGTATCGCGTCCACTGCGACTTCCTGTCCGACTCCGAGAGGGCCGACATCCTCGGCCACACCGC